>DASPOC010000062.1:0-23471 GCA_035626195.1 Bathyarchaeia archaeon
TTGAACATGGTGATAATCGCCTCGGTGAGCGCGCTGCTTGTGGCAGTCGTTCCTGCGACGTAGGTGGCTCCTGCATCGAGACGTGCTGTTGGCACTTGCACCATAAGCTGCTTTCCGTCGCCGAGAGGCTTAGCGACCGTGTCGTCTCCCTCACTTACCATCACAAGATCCTTGACCTTCTGCGCGATGGCGTCGGCGTTGCCCACTAGGTCCAGGTTCAGCTCGCGTCCAAGGATTTGTCTGCCCTTGCCGCCCATTTTACCGGTCTTCACCGCGGCCTCTATACCGCCGAGATTAACAGCCACCGTTCGCTTGGTGAGGTTGATAATCTTCTTGATAGCCGGGTTCACCGTCGGGCTGAGCGCCTCGAGCGCTATGTTGGAACCAACCTTTTGACCTCTGTCGTTGTATAGATCGACTTTGTCTTCAAATTTTGGCATTTCTATCCCTCCGCGGGGCCAACTGCCATGCGAACGACTCTGTGTGCTGAAGACTAGACTGAAAAATAACTGAATACAGCCCGATCGAAAATGGATGACAAGCCGTATGTTTCCCCTAGCATGTAGCAAACCCCGGGTTACCTATCCATCAATTTCATAGTTTATTAAGCTTGTGCTGAGAAAACACGGAGAATGATTAGAATTATTTTTATTGAGATTTTTCCAAAAGGATCTCAAGAAAATTTTATTTTTATATTTTTATAAAATATTGGTCGAGCGCCATTTTGTGGATACGGCGGCCACCAATCACTCAAAAGTTATATATGCAACCAATCTCATCTCGCCTTTGCGTATGAAGGTATTAATCAGTCCAAAAGACGAATTTGAGGCGACAGAGGCAGTCAATGGCGGTGCGGACATCATCGATGTCAAGAACCCGATCGAAGGGTCGCTCGGAGCTAACTTTCCTTGGGCTATCCGAGGTATTCGGAGCCTTGTTCCACCCTCGATAGAGGTAAGCGCTACGATTGGTGATTTCCCTCATCTTCCCGGTTCCGCCTCGCTGGCCGCACTGGGCGCGGCTGTTTCCGGCGCAAACTATGTCAAAGTGGGGCTAAAAGGATCCAAAACCCGAGATGATGCCATTTTTTTGATGCAGCACGTCACGAGAACGGTGAAGGAATACGACACACAGACGAAGGTCGTTCTTGCGGGATATGCAGACTTTCGCCGGGCATCGACACTCGATCCATTTTTGCTGCCCGACATAGCACGCTGTGCAGCATGTGACGTCGTGATGGTCGATACCTTTGTCAAGGATGGAAGGGGCATTTTTGATTTCATGGACGAATCCGCCTGCAAAGAGTTCGTCGAAGAGGGCCACACTCGAGATCTACACGTTGCCCTCGCAGGGTCCATCAAACTGCCAGAGATCCCTATATTAAAGCACGTTGGCGCTGACATAATTGGAATCCGTGGCGCGGCGTGTTCGCAAGGCGACCGATTGGCCGGAACGATACAGGCCGAAAACGTCAGGGCTCTGATGGCGATAGCGAAGCAGGCGTGACTTCCCGCGGTAACCCCGGCGTTCCCACTGCCCGCGCCTGGAAAACTATTACTTTGCGCGCGCTTATGTTCATGGTATGAGTCTAGACTACTCTGCACTGTCCGACAAGCTCACGAGTGTTTTAGCACTGAAAGGCTCACCCGTGGCGGTCAAACTCATTCGAAGTGAATCTAGCATGCCAGAAGGACTGAATCACACAAACGAGGTATTGCGCCATTGCGAAATGGTGCAAAAGGCGCGCGGTGGTTCGAAATTCTACGCGACCGTCGAGCAGCACGCCTGCAAAGGCGGCGCAGGTATGCTCGGCGTAATTGAGATACCGGAAAACATCAAGTCGGGCGAATTCTACTACAAACTCGGGCGATTCTCTTCAGTCGAGCACGCCGGCGAAACCATGCGGGCAGTTCCCGGCGTCGATTTCAAAACCTATGCAACGGCTTACGCGCCTCTCGGCGAAACTCCCTTTGAGCCTGACGTCGTCGTGCTCGTCGTGAACCCCCGTCAAGCAATGATGATTGCGCAGGCGAACGTGTACGAGCTACACTCACGTAATACCGCCGATTTCTCCGGCATTCAATCGCTGTGTGGCGATGCGGTTGCTGCGCCACTGATGAGAGATAGTATCAACTTCACGCTCGGATGCTCCGGTTCGCGAAAATACGCCAAGGTGAGCGAAGAAGAACTGATTGTCGGTATCCCTATGACGATCCTCCCAAAGCTAGCCGACGCACTCCAAAAGCTTGCTTAATCGAGTTGAGCGCGAGCACGATCGGCCGCGGAAGGTTGAGCTGTATCATTAAATATCAGAAGAACAATTCGCACACAGAGGACGGGGGACCGTTATGCAAAAGAACTTTGGGGTACTAGTGCTGGGTCACGGGAGCAAGCTAACCTATAACAAGCGCACCGTGGAGGCTGTAGCAGCTATGCTGGCTGAAAGAATGACTGAGGCAACCATAAAGACTGCTTATCTCAACATGGATCGTCCGACTGTTGAAGAAGGGATCGAAAGCTTTGCAGAAACCGACGTTACGACGCTTTATGTACTTCCGCTCTTTCTCGCTCACGGGACCCACACGTTGAAGGATATCCCTGAGATTCTCGGACTTTCAGACGGCCAACGCCGAACTACGCATTCGTTTGCCGACAGAAGCGTCGATGTCGTCTACGCTGAGCCGCTCGGCACCGACCCGTGTATCGCTGATTTGGCACATAAAAGGCTAAAAGAGGCATGAATCCCAGATGGACTTCAACGGCAAACGCGTAGCCGTTTTGGACACGATTCACGGCGGGCGGCAAATCTGTAAAAAGTTGTGCGAAATCGGCGCAGGCGCAGTCGCGATCGACATATATCACGATTCGCCGGGGCCCGACGCGATCGACTCTTTCGACGTGGTCATCGCACCCGTTCACGCCCACACGGTGCTCACCGCACGCGCAGAGGCTTTGGGCATTCCGGTGCTGACGCATCACCAAGCCGTGGGTCAACTCGCGCGGCAAACCAAGACTTTGCAAGACGCGCTCGTTTTTGAAGTGACGGGGGTTAGAGGGAAAACGACGACGGCATCCCTTTTGGGGGTCGCTTTTTCTGACCGCAAGTTGCTCATGCTCACGAGCCGCGGCCTCGAAATCCGCGAAAACGGGAAATATGTCGCTAAGAAGCAATTAAGCATCACCCCTGCAAATATACTAACCGCGTTGGACGTAGTCAGAGAGTTCGACTTCGATCCGGAGGTATGCATCTTCGAGGTGTCCCTAGGCGGAACCGGTCTTGGCGACGTGAATATCCTAACGACGTTGTCACCTGAGTACGGCATTGCGCACGAAACCAAGACATCGACGTTTGCCAAACTGCAGATGCTGTCAAATGCGAAAGCCAATTCCTGCCTCGTTACCTCAATTGCGACGGAATCCTCGGCTCAACCGGTTCGATGTCTTAACACCTTCGGCGATGAAGGAGCAACCGTGCGATACGAGAACATAGGACTTGACCAAGTAACGATTGCGTACAGCGATTTAGTACGAATTGGCGGCGGTCGAGTCTCTGGAGAGGTGCGCTTCGCGCCCACAGGATGCTATGACCTCGCGAGTTATGAGGATGCACTGCTCTGTTTTGTCACCGCAGCACTCTGTTCGAAGCTCGATCCTGAGGTGATAGCAGAGAGACTCTCTCACTTCAAAGGAGTAATGGGGCGGATGTCTGCCGCAATAATCAAGAGACGGCTTCTCATCGATAATTCAAATTCCGGGCTCGAAGAAACGTCGATCAAACGGGCAATACGTTACGGGTTGACGTTGAAAAAGGCCGACCACAAAGCGGTCCTAATAATCGGAGCGGAGGCAAAAAACGTGTGCGAAGGGATCGCTCCAGATGCGCTCGCGCCGCTAGCTGAAGACGCTGCCCTCGACGACATAGTTGTCGTTGGCGATCAGATGCGCACGTCTCGAACGAACATTGTCCGGTCAAACGACTTAGAGAGCGCGCTGCGCGCGGCACTTACACTAACCAGAGAAAGTGACGTCATCATTTCGTGTGTGAAGATGTGGAGGTAGCATGTCATCTAATGTGCCCGTAACTAACGTAGGCGCGGAGCAGATAATCCACCCTCGACCGAGTTCGATCGTTGCCGCGCTCTATACGCTAAGAGATCTGGAAACTGACGTGGTGATAATACACGGACCATCAGGCTGCTGCTTCAAACACAGCAGATTGCTTGAGGAGGATGGAATTCGGGTGGTCACGACGGCGATGGATGAGACGAACTTTGTATTTGGGGGAGACCAAGTTCTCACGAAAGTCATCCGACGTGCTGTGGAACTGTTCAATCCAAGCCTTCTAGGAGTTATCGGCTCCTGCGCGAGCATGATAATTGGTGAGAACATCCATCAAGCCGTGTTGGATGCGAACCCGCCGTGTCCGGCGATCGAGGTAGAGATTCACGCTGGATACCGAGACAACACGTACGGAGCCATTGCGACGCTCAAAGCAGCCGTTGACGCAGGAGTACTCGATCCTGCGGAATACCGGCGACAAAAAGAGCTGCTGATTAAGGCGACAGATCTTGAAAAAATCGCAGGGGTGGCAAGCAAAGAGTATATAGCACCATCTCGAGGCGACCTTAAGTATACAACTGCAAAGAAACTGCTAGAGCTTTTGGAGCGCAATAAGAAAGGCATTGTCGTGTTAAACGCCAAAAAAGAAACCGCCTATCAATTCGCAGATATACTCATCGCGCTCTCTGTTGTTGCCGGTGAACTCGGGAACGAATACCTCAAGACCTTTGCGAATCTCGACGCTTGCGTTGGCTTGCCGCGACTTCGTAAGCACGCCGAAAACATCCTGAACGACCTGAAAGAGAGTGGTGTCTCCATTGATCACATCACCGGCGGATTAGACGAGTACCCAATCACGGGCGTCAATGCCGGAGCCTTGATCGAAAGCTGTTACAGCGACTATGATTTCGTGGTCCTGCTCGGCGTTCCGCACGCCGTGCTGATGAAAAGCGTTAGCCGGAAGACCATCTTCTCGGTTACCAATGGACCTCGGCAAGTGTTGCCCTTGAAACAACTTGGTCACTCGCACGTCACGGTCGAAATCGACTTACATCCAAAGACTCTTGGGGTCAGTCACGTCGTCCCGTCAGAACTCGGGGACACGTTGCGAGCGGTGTCCGAGGAGAGCCACCAGGAGACATAGTGGATACTCGTAGATGATGCCGCAACGCAATCTAGACATCCCCCGCGTGCTCATCGCGGCTGATAGGAGTTCAGCGGGAAAAACGACGATCGCCGTCGGACTGATGTCCATTCTCACCAAAGAGGGGCAAGCCGTCCAGCCGTTCAAAGTGGGCTTAGACTACATTGACCCGAGTTACCATTCTGAGGTCACGGGTCGCTTTTCCCGCAACCTCGATGGCTACTTGATGAGCAGTCAAGCCATAGTTGAAGTTTTTTTGCACGCAAGTCGCGGCGCCGATATAGGCATCATAGAGGGTGTTAGAGGTCTTTACGAGGGTCTCGAAAGCTTAAGTGACATCGGTAGTACGGCGCAAGTCGCAAAGATTCTGAGTTCACCTGTCATCTTGGTCATTGACGCGCGGAGCATCACAAGAAGCACTGCAGCGTTAGTACAGGGCTACCGGTCATTTGACAGACGAGTTGATATCAAAGGAGTCATACTCAACAACATAGGAAGTGCGACGCACGCAGCCAAAGCGAAAGAGGCTATTGAGCACTACACGGGCGTCGATGTGATTGCGCAAATCCCGCGTGACGATTCGATGCACCTAGCAATGCGGCACTTAGGACTCGTGCCCGCCTCCGAAGGGCTTGTTCGAGACCGCGCTTTTCGAAAACAGCTGGAAAACATCGAAGATATAATCCGCAGCCACGTTGACGTCGATAAGGTGACTCAAATTGCGAAGAACGCCCCCCCGATGCCGCAAGGTGCGCCTAAGGTGTTTGTACCGTCGAACGAAGGGCGGACAAGAAGAGCAAAGGTACGTATCGGAGTGGCGTACGACGAGACTTTTAACTTTTATTATCACGACTTGTTCGATTTGTTCTTCTTAAACAACGTTGATGTTGTCTACTTTAGCCCTTTGCGCGACGGAGAGATTCCGAACGTTCACGGCGTTTATCTAGGTGGCGGATATCCGGAACTGTTCGCTCACGAGCTGGAGCGAAACCGCTCAATGCGAGATTCCCTCGCTTCAAGCGCTCAAGAGGGCCTGCCGATTTTTGCAGAATGTGGCGGCCTTATGTACCTCACTGAATCACTCGAGTATGACGGACGAACCTCAAAAATGGTCGGCGTTATCCCCGCAAAAACGAACATGATCCACAAACGGGTAATCGGCTACGTTGCGGGCACAACCATTCACGACACCATCATCGGGCGCAAAGGGACCAGGTTTAGAGGGCACGAATTTCACTATTCAGAACTCACTGATCTCAGCGGCAAACTCGAGTTTGCATTTAGGCTACAAAAAGGAGCGGGAATTTCAGACGGATGCGATGGCATACAAGTCGAGAAGACGCTTGCCTCATACTCCCACGTTCACCCGTTATCGTACCCCGACCTTCCCGCAACCTTTGTGCAGTCGTGCGCGGAGTTCAAGGACCAAAAAGCTCACAGCACGCGATCTCTCTAATAAACGTGGTGTTGAACTCCGCGATCGCACGCGGATCGGTTGCTGTTGTGATGCTGCCATCACGCTCGACTGGCCTGCCCGTGTAGTTTGCCCCTGCTTGCTCTAACTCTGCCCTCACAGCCGGGTGCGATGTCAAAGTCTTGTTCTTGACGATCCCGGCCGATATGAGCACCTGTGGCCCGTGGCAAACAGCGCCGATCCGGAGTCCTCCGTCATAAGCTTCTCTAACGACTCTTTGAACGTCTGGATCGTCGCGTATTTTAGACGGTGCTCTCCCGCCGGGAATATAAAGCGCCGTATAGTTTTTAGCATCTACGTCATGCACCAATCTGTCGGGAATAACCGCCACTTCGCCCCACTTTCCGTTGAGTACGTCGTGCGAATTACTAGCTACGGTGACAGTCGCGCCTTCTAGCATCAGCGGTCCAGCAACATCGCGAAACTCTGCGTCCTCGAATTCTGACGCCAGCAAAACGAGAACGTATTTTCCTTCTAATCTCTTGATAATTGGCATAGACCATCGTTGCGAGTTTCTTGAGAAATATCTTGCCCCGTCTTTGCCACAGCCCGCGTCAATTACTCTGCTGAGATTCTTGCTAAGACGCATCCGCTTAAAACCTACCGGTGGTGTCGCGGCGACAAACCGCCAATTGGGATACGGCCAGACTATGCTATTTTTTAGCGGAGCGAGAACTTTGAAAGCAGTGCAAGCAGGGTTGTGCGCTCCAGCACGGCGCGTGGCCGTGCACGTTGGAAAAAGATAGGATTCCTTCTCTTCGACAATCATCAATCTTTTTTATTTAAACGCTGTTAAGCTACATGAGAGTTTTATCTCGTTGGTGAGTAACCTATGCACTTTACGCATATTCAGAACGGTAAAGCACAGCAGGTGGATATTTCTAACAAACCAGTCGCTTATAGGCGCGCGTTAGCTGAAGGGACCATTGAGCTTAAATCCGAGACTGTTGACGCAATAAAGCAGGGCTCGATTGAAAAGGGGAATGTGCTGAATACCGCGACAGTTGCCGCTGTGCTCGCAACTAAGCAGACGCCCTCTATCATCCCATTTTGTCATTCGATCCCGCTGACAAGTGTCAAAGTAGATTATTCCGTGCTCGACACATCAATAACCGCGACCGTTGAGGTGAAATCGGAAGGTAAGACAGGAGCTGAGATGGAAGCGCTCACGGGCGTAAGCGTTGCACTTTTGACGATATGGGATATGGTCAAGAGCGTCGAGAAAGACGCCACTGGCAACTACCCCATCACAAAACTGCGTGACATACGAGTCTTGCACAAGAGCAAAATTGAGAGGTGAGCCCTCATCAGAGAATCGAGCGTATCTAGAGCAACGTTCATCGCGCCGGCATTGCCAAGCGCTACGTCCAAAAGAAACAGCCGTTTTGACGTTCGCAAGTCTATATACCAGGTAAAACAGTGAGCATAGGATGATACGAGCGTCAACACACGGGGCCGGCACCGTCATCAACGCGATCGCAACTCTCAAAGGATCTGCTTTTGCTATCGGGCTTAAAACTCAGGCTGAGGTTGAGGTCGTCGATAGCGGCATCATGTGCGAAATTGTCGATAATCCCTCTGCGGATACCTCGCTCATCGCAGAGTGTGGGCGGTTGGTTGTCGATCGATACGCCCCGCGATCCGGCGTCCATATTGTGACGAGAAGCGAAATACCGATCGCAAGTGGCCTTAAGAGTAGCAGCGCAGCAGCTAACGCAGTGGTGCTCGCACTAGTCGAAGCCCTTGGCGTTGAACTAGAGCCGCTTGACATCGTCAAACTTGGCGTCCTCGCGGCACGAAGGGCTGGGGTTACCGTTACGGGGGCGTTCGATGATGCGTGTGCCTCATTTTTCGGAGGGCTTGTCTTCACTGACAATGAGCACGACGTGCTTCTAAAGCGCGTTGAAATTAACGCCGCCGTTCTAGTATACGTCCCGCGAAGCAAAGCGTATTCAGCGAAAGCGGACGTCTCGCGAGCAAGACTGCTCGCGCCGTGGGTCGATATAGCGTATCATTTGGCTCTCGATGGCGAATATGAGAAGGCCATGGTGTTAAACGGCGTGTTATACTGCGCCGCATTTGGATTCAGTCCCGAGCCGATACTGTCCGCGCTGGCTGCCGGAGCGCAAGCCGCGACCCTTTCCGGAACCGGACCAGCATACATAGCTTTTGTGGATCGATCATCTTTACGGACCGTCAAACAGGCGTGGGAACCGTTCGAGGGATTTATTATAGAGACTGAGACGTCGAATGAAGGAGCGCAGATAGAAACGTTTTGACCTTCGAGCAACGACAAAGAGCCAAGCTTCTTGTAATACAAGGCATATAAAGTCAAGCCGAATGCTAGAAAACGTGCGAGGTCAAATAGCAGTCATCGATGCGGAAATAGTTGAACTGATAGCACGACGCACAGACCTGGCGTCGCAGGTCTTACAAGCGAAAAGGGCGGATGGCTTCACCCGGATTGACGATGAGACGCAGCACGAACTAGTGCTGAATAGAGCCGTCGACATGGCTACTGAACGAAACATCGACGCAGGTTCAGTAAAAAAGGTCTTTGAGATTCTCATCGAAATGAACTTGGAAATACAGCACGGACTGAGCGGCGAAGGTAATTTGCCATAGCCGCATTCTGCAGGGAAGCCCGAGCGAGCAGCCCTTATGATCTATCAGAAAAACGGAATATCCGTCACTTTTGCTGACGGAACAAAATTCAGACTCGACCCGAGAACGTACTCCCCAGAAGAGATAAATTTGGTCTCACACGGGCACTCCGACCACCTTCCTACCCGCTGCCACGGCAAAAGCGTCGTCATGTCCGATGTCACGCAGAAACTGCTAAAGCTAAGAAAACGCGCGACAGCAGATATATTGCGCGACACAAGTGTGCTGCCACTTGACGCGGGTCACGTTATTGGCTCGCGCATGTTTTTCCTGGAGGGGGACCGAAGCATCCTCTACACCGGCGACTTCTGCACCAAACAAAAGTTTTTTTCGGAGGGAGCGCAGCCCGTCGATGCCGACGTTTTGATCATCGAATCCACATTCGGAAGCGAGGAGTACGTCTTTCCCGAAACGAAGGAAGTCGCCTCGCAGATTCGACAATGTGTCGCTTCGTGCATTGAGAACGACGAATCGGTGATCGTACTCGCTTATCCTTTCGGAAAGGCGCAAGAGCTTACAGACCTACTTGGCGATCACGCCCCTTTTGTCGACAGCGGCATATATCAGATTAATGACGCGCTGAGGAGTTTTGGTTACGATTTTCGTGATCAACTATTCGACGCAGCTTCAGTCGCAGAATCGCGAGAACCCTTTGTGCTCATCACGTCAGGGCGCTCAACCCCCCAAGGACCGGACGGACCGCTCCGCGGGAAAAAGCGCACGCTTGCAGTCTCCGGTTGGGCGACTAGCCGCGGTTTCAAGTACTTTAGAGGTGCAGACTACGCATTTGCACTATCGGATCACGCAGATTTTCAAGACCTCTTACGCTTCGTTGACGGATGCAACCCTGAAGTGGTGTACACTTGCCATGGGTTTGCAAAAAAGTTTGCGCTTCTCGTTCACGCTCACCTCGGGATCGATGCAATCCCCCTTGAAAGGGGGCAACACTTTTTGTCTAACTACGCATGATGCCGCGCGCTTATGGGTTGTATCAGGCGCAAGAATGCTCGAAAACATCCAAGTAAGAGCGTGAAAACATCTAAGTAAGAGCGTATATATAGCACAAGCAGTCACTGTACATGGGAGATCAAGATGTCTGGTCCGAACGACAACCAAACAAAGATACTGAGCTATTTGAAAAAAGGGGTTACACGAGGCAAACACTTTTTCAAAAGCAAATCAATAGCGCGAGAACTAGGCCTGAGTCCCAACGAAGTCGGTACGAATATTAGCATGTTGATCGATAATGCCGACGACATCGTCATTGAGAAATGGAGTTATTCTCACGGAACCACGTGGCGCGTGTACACCGCGAAGAAAGCTTGAACTTTCTTTTTTTGCGCGACGCTCGGTGAACTTTTGACGTCGGTTTTGGTAATCAACAATTACGGACAATTTGCTCACTTGATTCATCGCGCGATTCGGGACCTAGGCACCCGATGCGAGCTCGTGAAGAATACGCTGAGCGCTGACGAGGTGCTCCAGCGCAGTCCCGATGGCTTAATCTTGAGCGGCGGCCCGACAATGGACCGCATCGGAAATTGCAAGCAGTACGTCCGAGAGATCGGGCTGCCAATTCTAGGGATTTGCTTGGGCCATCAGCTGATAGCCGAGACGTTTGGCGGTGCCGTCCGCAGAGGGGCGTCGGGAGGATATGCTCACGTCACAGTTGAAATCATCGAGCCTGACGACATACTGCTAGGTATGGGGCCAACAATAAATGCGTGGGCGTCACACGCCGACGAGGTAAGTCGCTTGCCAGATAATTTTGTGAAACTCGCCCGTTCGGCGATATGCGAAATAGAAGCGATGAAGCACCCATCTAAACCTATCTATGGGGTCCAATGGCATCCGGAAGTAGCCCACACCGAGGCGGGCAATACCCTTCTGCTAAACTTTCTCAAGATCTGCGACGAGTACTAGTGCTTCTTGGTGCCGAGAAGTCGATTCGGATGGCGCGCTTGGGACAACTTCCAATGCAAGTCGTGCACCCCAGACAGTAACGGGGATCCTTGACGATGCACTTTCGCTTGCCGTTGACCATTGCCGAGCCGTAGATCAGCTCGCCCTTCGGACAAACGCGGGCACATTTTCCAATGCCGTCGCACTTTTCCTGGTCTATAAAAATCGGAGGCATCTTATGGCAATGTGCTAGGAGAGCTAATCGTTGAGCTCCCCAACCCGCACTTCGCTCACGTAATCTTCAGCGCCAAAGTGCAATGACAACTCGCGTGAAGCGGCCTCTGATGAGTCGGCGGCATGAACCAAGTTCCTAACGGGGTCGAGGCAAAAATCCCCCCGTAAGCTGCCTGGCACCGCTTCAATAGGATTCGTCGCTCCGACGAGTTGGCGCACTGCTCGCACGGCGTTGAATCCCTCGACCGCCATCACAATGATTGGTCCCGAAGTGATGTAGTAAACCAAGTGGTCGTAAAAAGGCTTGTCCCTATGTTCTGCGTAGTGCTTTCGTGCCGTCTCGATATCTAGGTTCTTGAGTTTTAGCGCTCGAAGTTCCAGGCCCTTTTGCTCGAGTCGCGCAACGATCTTGCCCACAAGCCTTCTTTGAACCCCGTCCGGCTTGATCATCACGAAAGTGCGTTCAATGTGGTCCTCGGACGCCATCTAGACCTCTTTCACGCTCTCTTACGCGCCAATCGACCGGGCTCTGTCCAAGCGACGCGTCGCGCAATACGCCCTAATCTGAGGTTCTTTTCACACTTGGACGAGCAAAAATGGTACACCGTCCCGTCACGTTTGACGAACATCTTCCCTGTTCCAAGTTCGATGGCGGCCCCACAGAACGAACACGTCCGCTTTTCCATGATCTCACCGCGTCATGAGTTTCTTAGCCTCGTGCGCCGTCTCGCGCAGCATAAGAATGTCGCCTATTTGGACAGGGCCAACACAGTTGCGCGTGATTATTCTTCCCTTGTTCGAGCCTTCGAGGATACGGCACTTAACCTGTTTCGCCTCTCCATGCATCCCCGTGTTTCCTACTATTTCGATTATTTCTGCAGGCGTCGCATCGTTGTATTCTGGCACCGCTACGTCCTCCGGGATTGGCACTAAGTTGAGCCTGAGCGAATCGTTTTGAGCTGCCCGACGACTTCGTCGACAAGAGCCTTGCTCTTTCCAGCATCGACAATTGCGGCCGCCGCTGATCCGACATCTAGCCCTGACGCGGCGCCTAGATCAGTCTGTCTTTTTACGTAGACGTACGATATGCCCTTCTCGTCGCAAAGTGGGGGGATATGCGCTACGATTTCCTCTGGCTGCACGTCTGTGCTAATTAACACGAGTTGAACAATGCCCCGTTCAATCGCCTTAGTAACCTCGTTGGTGCCCTTTTTTATTTTACCCGTATCACGCGCACTTTCGAGGGCTTCTAACGCCTTGCTTTCGATTTCATCGGGGACGTCAAATTTCACAAAGATTGGTTTCGCCATGCTCAGATACCTCTTTCAGAATCACGCAGTCGCGCGAATCCTGTCATCATTCATCGATATAGGTGGTCTGCTCGTAACTCAAAAGCTGTATCGATCAAGCATTTCATTGTATAAATAGCCGCTTGCGATGTCGTGTTGGTGGCCTCATTTTATATTGCTATCTGCGCTTTTCGATAGCATTTAGAGCTTAGATGAGTCGCCAAGGGACACGCTACGCTAGCGTCGTTCTCGTTCAAACCCGCGTATTTCAGAGTACCCGGACGGTAGAAACTTGGCTATTTGATTCACCGTAACAACGGTTCGCAAGCGCTTCCTTTCATCCTCTCGTGCTCTGATGAGAAGCTCTCGCGATATCATCTTTGCGACGTCACTCTGATTGTATTTGCCCGGCTCCAGCACGACAGCTGGCTGCGCCACACGGGTTATGGCCGACACTGGTCCCCCAACGATCTTGTCTTCGTGGAGGCCTATGGCAAGCTGCGCTTGCGATTCCATATAATGTCGCTCGCCTCGAATAATAAAGGCGCCTTTGGGCACGTACTCTCCAGGTTCCGGGGTTTTCGAAACCTGGCTCGGATAAACCCAGTAACATCGACCGGAGTCCAGACCTTGCTTCCAAATAGATGAGTACGACACAGCAAATTGGGATGCCTCGCGCAACGTGACTTCGGGTATTTCCTTGCCTTGAGATTTCACGATCACCGCAGGGGCTCCGTGGACATCGGCGTGCAGAAACAGGTCGCGCGGTTCCAAGTATTTCTTCACCAATTCTTCGTTTGTTTCCGCATCTCTTCCGCCAAGTACCAAGAAGCCATCAGTCGAAAAAAACCATCGATACCGCTCGAACCAACGAGTTTTCTTTTTCTTTGGGCGACGTCTATCGGACTCTAGTTGTTTTCCTGCCGACGCTCTCTCTTGATCCATTGTTGTTATTGAGCGCGCCAGTGCCCGCTCCGCGCCCTCGGCCTTTGCTTTCATTACCTTCGCTTTTTCATAGTACTTTTGCGCGTTTTGAGGGACGTCCTTGTCCACAACAACGTCGATTGTGGCACCTTCAACGTTTATTGTGACCGTGCCCGTGCGTTGATCGACCTGCTCTACAAACGACAAAGAACCGAGGGCGCGACCTACTTCATCCCACGTCTCCGATTTTCGGGCCTGTCGCACCGCTTTTAGTAATCGATCGACCTCTTGGTACTTCTCGAACAGCAGATCTCCTTTGAAGTGATTTTCACGCTCTCGGTTTTTAAATTGTTGAATTGCCGCCTTCTGCCTGTCGATGATCTTCTCAAGCCGCGCTTGAGTCGCCGGCGTGGTTTCTGGTTTTTCAACTTCTAGGCCGTAGTAGGCGTCAACGGCCTGATTGAAATCCGCAAAATAGCGTTTCTCGTATCGCTCAAACTGCGACACCTCAAACGGAAGGACGTCGATCGGCCCCGAATCGTCACACACGATGTGGGGCTTCAGCTCACTTGAGCGCAGTGGATCGAAGACGGCTCTAAGCGCTGCATAGAGCATCTGAGTTTCGTCTGAAGTGACGCTCGTTTTGTCTTTTGCTACGTCAGCTCTTAAACACACTTCTTCGGCATACAAGCCCCCCATATTGAACCGCGTAGCGAGTGTTCTAACGACGTCGCGCGAGATGGACGCGATCGCTGTTTCAAACTCGTCGTACGAAATGTCGACTGGGTTGAGTTGCGTTGCCGGATATTCATACTGTCGCCCCCGTACAACCTGCCTAGCGACGGACCTGAAGCCTCGCAGCGGCAAAATAATACGCTTGGACGTGTCGGTAAGGATTACGTTACCTTTGGAGAAGAGCTCGCAGATCAGGTAGCGTTCGTCATCGCTACGTGCAAACTGTATCTCTACGATGCGGTCGAAATCGTATTGCGCAATCGTGGCAATTGTTCCGCCTTTAAGCTCCTTTCGCAGCAGCATCGGGAAACTAGGGGGCACAGGGGGTGCTAAAGCAGGATTACTCGTCAGGTGCAAGCGCTTGCCTGCTTCAATCACCAAATCGTATTTTCCATTTCGTGTCGCGAGCTTCAATCGAATCTCTGCAGGCGAGGACTGATAGGCTTTTTCCAGTCTCGCCCCGATAAGCACGTCCAACTCTGGTAACAGGGCTGCAACGTCAACGCTTGTCATTACGTCCTTCAAGCGATCTCCTCTAGCACGAGTGTCGTTAGTGAAAGAACTAGTCCTTTTTGGTCGGTAAACCGAATAGACCTGTGATCCCGTGACGCATCTGTTGCGCCAGTCCTCACCCCCCGGGGCGTGCAAATCACTGACGCTGACTTACGTGTGACTTGAGCACGCCTGCAGCGCACGAACAAAGCCGCAAAACATATAAACACACGTGAGGCTTAGTTGAAGTCGAAGCATGGCAAAAACTAAAGAAAAGGCTGCCCCGAAACCTGAAAAAAAAGGTGCCGCGCAAAAGGCTGAAAAAAAAAGTCCGACGAAGACCGATGAAAAGCAAGAACAAGACGAGCAAACAAAGCACGTTGAAGGCATCAAAAAGACGTTACTTTCGTCGCTGCTCGGTATTGCCGGGGGGGTCTTCTCGTTCTATCTGCCCGCTTACGGCATCTTGATACTTCTGGTAGTGGTGTATGCCCAAAGGCTCGCCCTGCCTCGCATCAAGATTGACACGAAAGAATATCGTTTTACGGATTGGTTTTTCCTAGTGTTTATGACGTTCGCTTTCTGGTTTGTCAGCTGGACGATATTGTTGAATAGCCCAGCCTAGGCATGACGAGTGGAGCGGTCTTACGACGATGAGAATAGCGGTGCTAAAAAAGGAGAGCTGCCGCAGCAAAAAATGCGGCACAGAGTGCGTGCGTTTTTGTCCTCGGGTGAGAACAGGTGACGAAACGATAATCATTGGGCCCGACGGCAAACCCGTCATTTCAGAAGAGCTTTGCGTGGGTTGCGGCATTTGCATCAAAAAATGTCCATTTGGTGCGATAGCGATCGTCAGTTTGCCTGAGGAGCTAGAGCAGCCCACCCATCGTTACGGCGTCAACGGTTTTGCTCTGTATGGACTTGCGATTCCGCGAGCTGGCCGCGTAACTGGCATTCTAGGGCCAAATGGGATAGGCAAGACTACGATAACCAACATTCTCTCTGGCGAGATCAAGCCAAATTTTGGCCAAGACCACATCAGCGAGGAAGAAGTCTTGGAGCACTACTCGGGAACCGAGCTGCACGATTATCTAAAGAGCGTGTACGAAGGCACGCTGCGAACTGCTAGCAAACCGCAGTACGTTGACCTTATCCCTCGCGCGTACGCAGGCAAGGTCGCTGACCTCATAGACAAAGCCGACGAACGCGGCATAAGTCGCGAACTGTTCGATGAACTTGAGCTTCGGGACGTCAAAGAGCGAGAGATAAGACATTTGAGTGGCGGTGAACTGCAACGCCTGGCTATTGCAGCCACCATCGCTCGAGATGCCGATTTCTACTTTTTCGACGAACTGACGCCATATCTTGATATTTATCAGCGCGTCAAGATGGCACGAACGATCCGGGAGCTTGCAAAGCAAAAGAACGTTTTAGTCATTGAGCACGATCTCGCGATACTTGATTTGCTTGCAGATATCGTTTATATCGCATTTGGCGAACCTGGGGCATACGGTGTCATTACCAACCCGAAAGGAGTCAGAGTCGGCATTAATGAATACCTTAAGGGGTATCTTCGAGAAGAGAACGTTCGAATCAGAACCGATTCGATCAAATTTGAGCTCCACGCGCCGCGCGTCGACACGGACGTGCGTATCCTGGCGCACGTCGAACATCTCAAAAAGAGCTACGATTCATTCACGTTTGAGGCAAAAGGCGGTGAGCTTACAAAAGGTGTAATTGGCATAATGGGCGCTAATGGCACCGGAAAAACAACGTTTGTAAAGTTGCTCGCAGGGGTAATCGAACCGGACGAGGGAAAGGTCGACGTGGAAGTTAAGACTTCTTACAAACCACAATATGTCACGGGAAAAGACAATTCAGGAGAGAATGTCGGCTCTCTGCTAAGAGCGATCACCGACTCCTACGACACGAGCTACTACCGAACTGAAATCCTCAGACCGCTGCAGCTCGAACACATACTAGAGCGCTCTGTTGACAATTTGAGCGGCGGCGAACTCCAACGGGTAGCCATAGCAGCATGCCTGAGCCGCGCTGCAGACCTTTTCATGCTTGATGAACCGAGCGCACATCTCGATGTTGAGCAGCGGGCGCTGGCGACGAGTCTGATTCGGCGCTTCACCGAGAACAAGAAGGTGGGCACACTTCTCGTTGACCACGATATCTACATGATCGACCTCGCCAGTGAGAGATTGATGGTTTTTGCCGGCGAGCCGGGCGTGCGTGGCGCAGCGGAAGGTCCTTTCGACATGCACGAAGGGATGAACCGCTTCTTGAAAGATATCGGAATCACTTTCCGGAGGGATCAAGATACTCACCGGCCCAGGGTAAACAAAATGGCTTCTAAGTTGGACCGCCAACAACGCGAAGACGGAGAATACTATTATCCTGAGTAGCGTTCCGCCTTTGGCAGGCTTTTCGTGAGCACATGGCACTACCAAACGACCTCTACGATTTGAACCCGCTAGTAGCTATCATGTTGAGAGTCCTACTCATCGCAATAGCCACTATCATCGCGGCCAGGGTTGTTGATGCCATTCTGGATCGGTACTTGCGCCAGGCTTCGATAAGACTGCGAGTAAGTGCAACTAAATACATCGCTCTTCGACGACTTATCATCGCGGTAGTCTACGTAACCGGTCTCGTTATAATAATCGAGTCGACGCCGCAGCTGCAGTCGCTGTCTATCGCTATTTTTGCCAGCGTCAGCATTATCGGTATTATCATCGGAATCGCCGCCCAGAGCACCATTTCGAATATTATCGCAGGCATCGCTATTGTCATATCCAAACCATTTGGAGTGGGTGATTTTATCACAGTGCGCGGAGAATCCGGCTTTGTAGAGGATATCACCTTCAGACATACCGTTATTCGCCTGCTCGATGCACACATGATCATGCCGAATTCAGCAATTACGAGCGAGGTAGTTTTCAACCACTCTGACTCTGACATAGCAGCGCGAATTGATATTCGCATTTCCTATGACTCAGACTTGCGCCTCGCAAAGCAGATCATTCGACACGAAGCGGAAAAAGCAACGGCGATCAAGCAACAAACAACTCAAGTGATTGTATCAAAAACAGACGAAGAAGGCGTCACGTTCTCGCTCGTCTTCAGGTTGAAAGAGTCGCCCTTCAATTGCGTAAGCGACCTGCGCGAAGCTATCGTTCATCGGCTTTTAAGCGAGCATCTGACTATCAGGTAACCCCTATTCGATCGAGAAGCCGTTTTTGTCGTCCGACGCGATTATCCTTCGCTTGAGGGGTCAAGGAACGTGATTCCGAGTTTTTTACAAAAGCAATAAATAGATGATCACCGCTGCAATAGCACCGGCCAGAGTCGCTAAGAGATTGACCGAGCTGTTGGTCAAATAGTGCCGCCGTTCTAATACCGCTCCCAAAACGCTATCAAAGTTGGCTCCGAAAAAACCGCCGAGAATGACGGGAACCACCGTGTTAGGAGCTCCAATTCCAAGAACAACACCGATTATCGCTATCGCTCCAGCTCCTGCCAAAGCGGAGTACTCTCCCAGCGTCGTTATGCCACCGTCGGTGCCGTGCGGTACCCGCCGCAGGTCAGTGATTAACCGCGGCAGCTTTTTGTGGGTCTGTCCGATCTCACTCGCCAGGGTATCACCCGTAGCCGTCGCTACGGCACCAATATACGCGACGACAAGCAGAGCGTTTCCGGTTATCCCGAACGCGATAGCACAAATAAGCGCTACAAGTCCATTGCCGAAGACATTCCTGTACCCGCGCGCGCCACCTCCCGCTTGCGCAATGCCGATAGCCCGTTTGTAATCGTACTTGTACTTCGTAAAAACTCCGCCAATAACGAAGAACGATAAGATGAGCACGAACCACCCAAAGTCGGTGAAAGAGACTATAAGGAGGCCCATTAGAATGCCGCTGAGAACTCCTGAGACGTCTGCCAATCTGACCCTCCCGAGAGCATAGCCAAGGAGAATCATGAAGAGGAGGGTCAAGAGAAGTCGCACGACCGGCACTGAGTAGTCGAACCCGACGAAGAGCCACATGGCAAAACCGATGCCGAGTGGCACGACCACATTCTCTTCCACGTCGTGCAAAATGGTCCTCAATAGTGCCCCTACAAGTGCGCCGATCATAGCAACAAAAAGCAAGAAGTCCGCCGAAGTGTTCACGTTTGTAAACATGGCAGCAGCCCCTCCAACCAGAAGACCAAAAAAACCGCCTGACACTATAAAAATCAAACTGCTGGTTAAGCCGCCGTACGATTCGAAGAGCACAGCCAGAACTTCAGCCAACGTTACAATTATGATAACGTCGCTTACTATATACAGTGGTAAACTAGAAACTACGCTAAATATGCACAACGCCATCAAAGATAACGTCAGAGCGAGCGGCTTGATAAGCACCTCAGATTTTCGATCCGGCACCGTTGCGAACAGCAGGAAAACGTGCATCTTTGGGTTAATGAGAACAATCAACAAGGACAAAAACAAGAAGAAGAAAAGCGACCCTATGCTCCCCAAAAAAGGCACAACCAGGGCGACCAGCCCAAAACTCGCGCGAAGTGTCAGTCTGCGTGCTTCGACGACGTTCACGCTAACTCCCTTTTAGTTCACGGTGGAAGTACTTTACGTTTGCGACGGCTACTGAGAGTGCAAACACGAGAGAGGACAAAAGATGATTTCGAACCTGTACGAACGACGACTTTTGGATCAGATTCGAGAAGTGCCACGACACGTGGTACTCGTCATTGCTGAAAAGGACCTTGATACCGTCGACGCTTACAAGAGAATTAGCGCCTTCGCCTCGTGGTGCAACGAGATTGGCATAAGCCGAGTAACCGTCTACATCAACATGCTGCGCCTTGGAGAAGAGGTAAATCAAAGACTGCGGTCGCAGATCGTCCAAAGGATTACTGACTGTCTTCAAGCTACCTCAGTAACCGCCACTATCTACTCACCTGATGCCCCGGGAACCATTAGCCGCGAGGAGACCCCTGCCGTGAGCATCTCGATCGGATACGGAGGCAAGAAAGAGCTAGTCCAAGCCATCCGGTCGATAGCGCAAGAGGTCAAGGATAAGGAGCTGCACGCCGACGAGATATCCGAGGACACTATTAGCGCGCACCTCATCTTCAAGGAAGAGCCTGAACTCGTGATACGAACGGGCGAGAATCGTTTGACCGATTTCTTGATATGGCAAGCGGTTTATTCTGAATTATACTTCACCGAAGTCAACTGGGCAAATTTTAGAAGAATGGATTTGCTTAGGGCTATCCGGGACTATCAGAAAAGACAACGACGGCACGGGCTGTGATTACGCGACGTGTCTGTCTTTCGCGCACATCCGATTTCGTCGGCTCGACGGTGACCACCACTCAAACGGGGAACAGTCTGCCTAAACCTCCAACTTGACTGCTCTACAACTGAGAATCAACGTAAACAGTATGAATTTCGCAATCAGAGTGTTGACTTCGACCAGATTTGCAGTCGCTATCTTAGGCCTGATTATACTCGTCTCAGTTGTTGGTACACTTTACCCTGGAGGCGACGTAGTTTTTGGAAGCCCCTGGTTTCTGGCTCTTATTGGAATACTTGCGATATCAACCGCTCTCTGCAGTCTGACGAAGATCGTTCCCTTTTGGCGCGACTTAAGACGGCCGCAAGTGGAGGTAAGCGATCACTTCATGCAGGCGCTCCCGTACTTCGTGCGCCTTTCAGGCATCACGCTTACCCAAGTCAAAGACAGTCTGAACGGGTACGTGATCCGTGAAACAAGGACTGGGAGCACAACCTTTTTGTTGGCTCAGAAGGGGCGGGTTGGGAGATTCGGACCTCACATCGCGCATTTTGGAGTGTTAATACTCTTGCTTGGGGTCGCCATTGGAGCCATCTATGGAAATGCAAACCCATACAACAACAAAATTGCAGTCATTCCAGAAGGTGGTTCGCTGCAGGTTGCTGGCTTTGCCTTGCGACTCGACAATTTTAGCCTCACCTATTACGACAACGGTGCCGTGCGCGACTATAAGGCCACAGTAACCGTGCTAGATGGAAACCTTATCCAGACTCACGACGTCACGGTCAACGCCCCGCTGACGTACAAAGGGCTTACTTTCTATCTTTATGGGTACGATTCAAACGGAGTGGCAGAGTCCGGAAAAGCGAGCTGGGTCGCGTTTCAAATCAAAAGCACTTCGGGGATCCCCTTCGTGTGGGTCGGAGCAGCGTTCACACTAGTGGGGATAATGCTGGCGCTTTACGTCCCCTACAAGAGAATTTGGATCAAGGAGTCCGACAGGAGCACGCAGCTCGGGGCGATCAGTAACAAAAGCTCAGCAAGATTTTTCAGGGAGATTGAGGGCGTGCGCACGAAGCTAGAAAGCCGCGCTGCCGGACTTGACCGTACGACCAGATCAGAAGAAATATGAGATAGCATTGGACTGAGGAGAACGACCAATGGACGCAGCAGCTCTTGAAAATCTTGGATTCGAAATTGCACTTGGAACCTATCTGATTTCGTCGGTCCTTTTTGTCTTATATTTTTCAGTAAAAAAGCAACGACTTGCGGAGATGGGATTTACCATAGCACTTTTTGGATTCGCATTTCAAACCCTTGCACTTGCGACCCGATGGTTGTACGAAGGCTACCCGCCGTGGGTAAGCACCTACGAAGTGATGTCATTTTTTGCGTGGACTGTTGTGGGCGCCTACCTGATATTGAACGTCAAATCTGACTATAAGAGTGCCGGAGTGCTGATCGCGCCACTCGCATTCGTGCTGCTCGGCTTCGCCTCTCTGCAGCCGACAAATGCCGCCCCGCTTATGCCAGCATTGCAGAGCGTTTGGCTCCTCATACACGTGCCAATCGTTATTATATCGTACTGCGCCTTCGTCATCGCTTTCGTAGCGAGTGTGCTGTATTTGTTCAAAGACAAACAGCTAAGCGAAGCGCGCATGACAGAAGGCTTGAGCCGCCCGAGAGACGCCGCCTCTGAGGACACCCAGCCTACAGGTGCGCGTGAATCGACCCGCATCCTTGCAAAGTTCAGTCTCGCGCAGCTCGATGACCTCGCATATAAAAGCGTCGCAGTAGGATTTCCTCTCCTAACTATCGGCATAATAACCGGTGCGATTTGGGCTGAGAGCGCCTGGGGAAGTTATTGGAGCTGGGACCCTAAAGAGACGTGGTCGCTCATCACATGGTTTGTGTTTCTCATCTATTTGCACGCAAAGACACAGAACTGGGGTGCTTCTCTTGCCGCTTATATCGCCGCGTTTGGATTCATGTCGGTCATCTGCACGTTTCTTGGCGTGGGGTACGTCCTTCCATTTCTCGAAACTTACGTAAGCGTAAGCACCGGTTTGCACGGGTATGCCGGCGGCAACGTCCTCAGTGGTACGGTATTTTTCTGTGGGATTCTAGGCGCAGTGCTCCTACTGCTATTCGCGACGCGAAAAAAACCACCGAACGCCACGAGTGCGCCGCCAGCTCGAACGGACGCCGAGTCTGGGCCGCCGCCTTAGTCACACAGCTTCTTCTTGTTTAATATTTCGACGTCTTCCAAGTTGTTAATGTTCACGAACGTGCACAAACTGGGGTCTATGAGGCGGATCTCGTCTTTCGGAACGAAGTTAACGTGGAGCTGATCTACGACGTACATTATGGCCCCTTTACGCCTCCGGATCGCGGCCTTCGCCGCCCTAATCGTCGCTTCGCGCCTGTACACCGCGTGCAATGGTTCCAGCGGATATGGAATGGCTACGTCATACCCTGCTGCCTTATGAAACAGCAAGTCGACGACGTCGGCCTTTATAAACGGCATATCGCAGGCGGCGACAAATGCGTATTGAGAACTACACGCACTTAACCCGCTGCAAATACCCGCGACAGGCCCGAAATCTTGAACCTCATCCCGCACGATGGTGACTCCGGCGAGGTGCAGCTTCCCTCGCTGCTCCTCATCTCTCGCAACAACGATAATCTCATCAACGCAGCGCGAGAGCGTTTCAATAATGTTGTTCAGTATCGGTTTTCCGTGGAGTTCAAGCAGCGCTTTTTCTACGAAGTTGAGTCTGGAACCTTTGCCTCCCGCGAGTATGACCGCCGTTCTCATCAGTCGTTATTAGCTTTGATTCCCGGGACAAAGTCTCGCAGAATCTCCTTTACTTCTTCATGACTAATGACGCAAGCTTTTCGTGAGAGTTTGAAGACCTCTTCCCCTTCGACTTTGCCTATCTCGTTGAGAAAAGCGAATGCGCGCTCAACGACGCTGATTCTGCGCTCCCGCTCTCTCTCTTGAAATGTGCGGATAGCTCTGAGAAGATCAATTCTCCGAAATTCCGGCCAATATGGCGCACAAAAGTAGGAACAACACTCGTTGCCATTCGCCTGCCACGGTAAGAAGTTCGACGTGCGCGCTTCGCCACCGGATCGGATGATAAGATCAACGTTCGCCAGTGCATTGTTGTTGTAGAAAAGCTTCGTGAGCATATCTTCATCGATGTCGTCAACGCTTATGGCGTCGTTTTCCACCAGCGTTGCCA
>DASPOC010000063.1:0-5072 GCA_035626195.1 Bathyarchaeia archaeon
GACCAATGATGCGAGCAGCAGGGCATTCTTGGCGCCACGACGGCGCACTAACCTTCCGAACAGCGGACCAGCAACGAGAATAACAAGGCCTGCGGGAACAAAGACCAACGCCGATTGAAACGTGTCAAGACCAAACCCGACTGGAGGGGGAGTGCGCGTCAGGTACACCATTGCGAGGTACACCATAAACATCGCAAAGCCTGCGATGAACATCATCAGGTTGGTCTCAAGGACGTGACGGACACCCTTGAGCTTAAGGTCGATGAGGGGATCGTGGACGCGCAGCTCCACATACACGAGCGTGATCACCGCGATGATCGCGATCGAAAATAGGCTGAGCGTGTAGACTGAGGTCCACCCCCAGTCGCTGCCTTCAGTTAAGGGGACGAGGAACCCGACAATTGTGATGCCGAGGAGCGTGATGCCACAAATATCGAGGCGTGAAGGAGTCCGCACTGGAGATTCGGGAATCTTCCAGAGGACGAGGAGCGTTGCGATAGCGGCGACAGGAGCCAAGAGGTGATAGTTGGCCTGCCAGCTGTAGGTTTGTGTGATATAGCCGCCGCCGATGAACCCAATTGTCGCGCCGACGGCAAACATCGCGCTGATGATACCTGTTGCTATGGGGACTTTTTCGGGCGGAAACTCATCGCGAATGAGCGCGAATGCGAGGGGGAACATTGCCAAGCCCACGCCCTGAATGGCACGAAACGCCAGCAGACTTTCTATGCTCCATGCGAACCCGTTTCCGATCACGGCGATCGTGTAGAGCGTCAGTGCCACAAGCAACAGCTTCTTTTTCCCGTACGTGTCCCCCAGCTTGCCAAATGTCGGCGTTGTCAGGCTTCCGAGGAGCAAATAGATAGCAGGAACCCACGACACGACCGCTTCGGTGGTGTGAAACTCGGCCTGCAGTGTGGGCAGCGCTGGAATTAGCATAGACTCGCTGAATGAGACCATGAGGCCGGTGAGGCTCAGGATCACTAAGACGAGCCCAGTACTCACGCCTAAGTCGCTTGAATGTGCTTCCATCTACGCTCCTCACTCGGTGGGATAGTTCTCGATACCTCGGCTGCGGACTAGGCTGCTGCGCGCTACCTGCTTCGGTTTGACAAAAGCAACTTTTTGGAGATCGGATAAAGGTTTTCATTTGATCTCGCTCAAAGAAAACGACTGAGAGAGCAACAGACGGCCGGAAGTGGAACTAGTAGCACTAATACTCGTCAGTCTCTTTCGGCACGCCTTGCGGTTGGCAGGCAGCTAAGCGTGCTCGTCGCCCCAAGATTCGTTAGGTCCGGCTTGGACTCAGCGATTCAACCGTGACGATATTATCGATCTGTGTGATAGTACTGTAGGCCGGGTTCTGGATCGCGATTTTTGTGTACTGTTGATACACGGTCGGCGGGTGCCGAGCGACCAACTGGTAAGCCTTTACTTGGAGGGACGTCACGTTCGTCGTGAGAACGTACCCGGACGTGTTGAGGCTCTGGACGTAGTTCGTTGCGTCGTCAATGCTTTTGAAACGGATGATAGTCTGATTGTCATGAAGGCTTGTGCTCGCGGTCAGATTGTACTGGAACTGAACGTTGACCGTGGTGTCGTTTCGCCACTTCACGTCCCACGAGACGAGGGTCGTGCTGTTCTTAAACTCACCATAAAGCGATGACACAAACTGCGAAAGAAACGCGTCGTGTTGCTCGCTCGGCTGTGACGTTGCCGTTGACGGCGTTGGCGATGTGGTATTTGAGAAAGGTGACGTGCAGCCGGCAACCAACACCGCCCCAACCACGGCAAAAAAGAGGAACAAGGTCCAGAATGACTTATTCATTTCAAAGGCTCCTTTCGGTATCGTTTCCGATTCGACTGTTGCTGATGGCCGGCAAAAGCAAATACGCAACAGCCGTGCTTTTTTATGCGTGCTTGTTTTATAAAGCAGTGGGATGCTTGCGCCTCAAGTCCGGGAGGCTCCCGACCAGGGGCTGTATCCAAGGAAAAAGCCTCGACGCAAAAAACCTCCAGTTTCCAGTTCCGGTCGCACGACATCCCTTTTTTTTGGCCGCGCCCCCAAAGCCGTCGAACAAAAAGGAAAGCTTTAAAATTCAGGAATTGCCTTTTTGTTCGAAATCGCAGTCTCAGGACCTGAAGAAGCGCAACAGTCTCAGGACCTGAAGAAGCGCAATTTTGTGTAGCACCGCAAAAATGTTCGGCGCCTTACGTAGCATCGCTGTACCGCACTAAAAATACCAGTCGGAGGTTTGGCTTTGACTGATACGAAAGAAACTGCTAGGGTAAAACCCAGGGAGCAGCCTGTGGTTCGCGTTTCAGCAGACCGACGGACTCCTAAGATTCGGCAGATTGTCTTTGTCGCTTTCATTTCAGCTCTCTTCGCACTAGTTTGGCTCGAAGCGTTGGGTCTTCTCAACACGGCATTTTGGCAGAACGACTTCGTGATAGCTAACCGCTGGATGATCCCTGTCCTCGTCCTGTTCTTCTCGCTGCTTGTGGGGCTTGTGGGGAAGTACATGCGCGCCCCGAACGTAATCCACGGCAGCATGGAAGATGTCCTGACAGACCCGAACTTCAACCCTGATTTTACGACGTTTCCCGGCGCGTTGCTCGCGTCCTTTTTCTCACTGCTGTCAGGTGCGAGCGTCGGGCCCGAGGGCCCGCTCACCTTTCTGGTGGTGGACATCGCCGCGTGGTTTGGCACCAAGCTTAAGTTAACAGGGCCAACGTTACTAGGCTTCGCGGGGGCAGGCCTCGCGTCGGCCCTCAACGGCATTGTCGGCAACCCCCTCTTCGCTGCGTTGTTCTCCAGCGAATTGCAGGGAGGTGAGAAGGGCGGCCTGCAGCTGATCGCGTGGAACCTGGTCGCTGGGGCGATCGGTTACGCCTTCTTCGCGCTGATCGCGTTCCCAGTATTCGCCTCAAGCATCGCCGCCGCGCCTGTGAATGTCATTAGTATTCCGTACGCGGTCGCAGCGGTGATCCTCGGCATCGTAGGCGCTCTGCTAGCTATCTTCATCGGCATTTCGTTTCAGGTCTTCGGCAAGATCATGGACCGTGTGTTCAAAGACCGGTTTATCGAACGCGTTATGGCGGCTGGAGTGATCATCGCAGTCGTCGGCTACTTCGTTCCCGAGGTATTGTTCTCTGGGGAAGCGGAGGTTCACCCGATCCTCGCTAACCCGGTAGCATACGGAGCGCTCATGTTACTCGGCTTGGCGATCCTTAAGGTCCTCCTTCTAGGCCTCTCATTCAAGAGCGGATACCTCGGGGGGCCTATATTCCCAACGTTGTTCGCCTCGACAATGATAGCCCTGGCCATCAGCATGCTCTTTCCGAGCGTGCCTACCGGCTTGCTTATCACGAGTGTCATAGCAGCGGCTGTCACCCTCGTGCTGGGTGCGCCTTTTGCAGCCATCTTGCTGACCGTTACTGTGGCGACCGCCAATACCTATGAACTCGGGTACATTGGCCTGGCAACCGCTACGGCGCTCGTTATCGGAACAGCTTTTAGAACGCGGATGGCACAGCGCACCGCCAAACGCGCAGGCACATAAGACCTTAATCCCGGTGCTGGGCCCCAATTATTCCGCAGAGCCCTTGAGCGGTTCCTGTTTTACGCGTCGTTATTTTACTTGCCTCGGCAGAAACAGGGTGATCACAAACCCGAGAAGCAATATGAGAGCAAGTGAGACAAAAGTGAGGTGCATTGCCGAGCTGAGCGTACTGTCGAGGATGCGCTGCGCTTCCGGAATGAGACTCTGGGGGACATTGGGCGGCGGGCTTGTCTGCATATTTTGGGCGTACGCATAAAGATTCTGTTGTATCTGCTCTTGAGTCGTCGCGTTACTCACGAGCGTGGAGGTGCTGATTCCTGCAACGAGCCCGTTGAAGATTCCCACGAGGAGCAGAACGCCGATGAGCGCCGTGCCGACAGAGTAGCCCAAGTTCTTTGCGGTGTTAAGAAATCCTGAGGCGTCGATCTCTTGGTCTTTCGGCACCGCGGACATAGTGAGATTGGTCAACTGAGATAGGAGCAACCCCACTCCGATGCCGAATACCACCGTGCCAGGGATGATGTCGAAAGGCTGAGTGCTCTGGCTGAAGACGTCGCGCAAGAGGTATGCACCTGCAGCAGCGATCAGAAATCCGATGAGGATTGTGGTCTTGGGCTGTACAATAGATGAGAGTCGGCCCCCTGTGACCGATAGCACGAAAATTGCGACCGACATAGGGAGCAATGCGAGGCCTGTTTCAAAGGCGCTCACGCGTGTGACTTGCAGCAAAAATACTGGAAGAATAAACAGCACGCCGCCGAAGGCGACTTGCTGGATAGCGGACGTCGCGCTCCCCAAGATATAGAGCCGGTTTTTAAGTACCGAGATGTCGAGCAATGGCTCCGCGTGGTGGTTGATGCGCCGCCTCTGCCAAAGGAGGAACCCGGCAAAGAGGATGAAGCCGACGATGATAAATAACGGCACCAGCTGCCAGTATTGTGGAGAGCCTAGCAGCAAGATACCCAATACGAGACAGAAAAGCGCGGCGACTGAGAGCACGACACCTGCGAGATCTATGTCCCTCCATACTAGCGGTGGCGTCGATTCACGCAGGTACGATCTCATCACGATTATGCCCATGACCCCGAGCAGTTCGAACGCAAAGATCAGTCGCCACGTGGCGAATGAGGTAAGAGCTCCGCCGTAGAGGGGACCGATAGCGGCCCCCATGGCGGCGATGCCGCCCCAGATGCCAAATGCCGTCAGCCGGTCCTTGCCTTCGTACGCCGCACTAATCATGGTAGTCGTCGCGGGGAACATCAGAGCGGCCCCGACGCCTTCGAGAAGTGACCAGCCGACGAGAAGCATGAAGACGTTAATGCTTAGGGTAGCCGTCGTCGTTCCGATGGCGTATATGATAAGGCCGACAAAAAAGGTCTTCTTCCTTCCCAAAACGTCCTGCAGCTTGCTGCCGGCAAGCATAAGCGAGGCAATCGTTAATGCATATATGGCAATTAACGCCTGAATCGTACTCAAATCTGTGTGTAAGTCCACAACCACTGCCGATAT
>DASPOC010000064.1:0-32865 GCA_035626195.1 Bathyarchaeia archaeon
TCAACACCCTCAAGAACTTCTTCTATGATCTCCCTCACCCGTCTATTGGTCATCGCAGCAGACCGGGCCAGCGTCGTTTCAGGGAACGAAACGTCTTTACACAGTTGATCTAGGTCTTCTTTCTCGTGGTTGAGCAAGTCAATAACCTCTAATAACTTCTCTTTCATGTATTCACCTTTCGTAATCGGTAGGAGCTGATGACTGGCATTTATTCTTTGATGCTGTTAAGGCCTTCTACGACATCGCCTTTTTTTAAAGCCAGCAGTGCTCATTGCCCGCAACTTTGTATTACTCATAAGGGTTTAATCTTTCGTCGAACTTTTTTTGAAGTATCCACCTTGAACGCCGCTATTGGAATGCAGACCTAAAAACGCCGCCCTATCCCAGGATCATCCGCAATGCCATCTTAGTTTTCTAATGTAGCCAGCGAACAAAACCTCGAAGTTGATCTAAATATGGAAAACAGACCGAAGGGAGTTTTGATAGTCACCATAATCCTTTTCTTTGCTGTGTTTGTGGCAGTGATTGTAGCAATATCAATAATTTTTTCTGGAGCGCCTTTAGACGCAATATGGGCCTTAAAAAATTCTTTTCCAACGGGGTTCGGGAATACATCTGCCGGAGTGGTTTTTGGATATTTTCTGCTGGTTCTTGGTTTGATCATGTTGTCTGCAGCACAGTGACAGTAAAAGGCCGACGATCGGCTTGGTGGATTGTCATAATGATATTTGCAGCTAATGGGATTGGAGATGCAGTTTGAGTTGCTCTAGGCGGAGGTATCAACGGAATATCTGGAATATTACTCGCAGTTGTGCTCGTATTCTACCTAACCAGACCCGGAGTGAGGAACTTCTTTAAGAATGAGATCACAGATTAACAGTATCTCCAAGCAGTTGCATTGCCAGATAGCTTCTAGAAAGCAAAAGAGATTTTAAACTCACATATTGAATTGTTCTGCAGCATCACTTTGAACAGCGCTGTTTGTCATGACTGCCTTCGTAGATCTCAAGCGCCGATTTGGATTTGAATCTGACAAGCACCTCAACGCCATTGAAGCCAAAATAGACGTCTGGATTCACTTATTCTCCAAGGTGCGAGCGCAGCGAGCGCCAACAAAGAAAATCAAAGGCCGAGGGCGAGATTCGAACCCGCGTCGTGGCCTTCACAGCGCCGCTGCCTCTACTCACGGTGCAAATGTGCCATAAAACGTCTCTTGATCTCAGTTGCAGAACAGGGCAGGTCGGGAACGTTAGCATTCCCCGGCTTTATAACGACGTGAATAAACTTAGGACCGGTCGGTACCTGCAATGCTGTGAGCAAATCCTCTGCAGTGTATGCCTTGCTTGTGTGCTCTATCCCAAAACCCAGCGCCAGAAGCTCCAGGTCAAGTTGTTGGCTCGCAGTGCACTGATCTCCAGTAGAGCCGTACGTACCATTATCGAGAGCTACAACCGTAAGATTGTCTCGAGCCTGTTGAGCAAGACTACACAGAACATTTGGATTCATCAAGAGGCTTCCGTCTCCATCAAGCACGACGACTTCACTTTTGTGATAAAGGGAAATGCCTAATCCGATCGAAGAAGCTAAACCCATACTTCCGAGCATGTAAAAGTTGCTCGGCTGATCGCAAAGGGCGTAAAGCTCCTTGCACGGTACACCTAAATTGCAGACCACCGTCCGCCCTCGAAGGTAAGGAACGGCTGCTTCGATCGCTTCATAGCGAGTGATCACCGGACATTCTACCTGGGCTTCTAACGACAAAGCAGCAGATTTCGATCTTTCTTTTCCGGATTCTCCCAGGAGGTCTGCCCTCTCATCTCCCGGTTGTTGGAAGGCGTCTGGAGGCGTGCATTGCCACAACTCCGGAGAGATCAGCACAACTGCAGGCAAACTTGTTTCAAACGACTCCTGGATTGCCTGACCTGCGAGAGGCAGATCCTCGACAGTGTGAACTTCACAGGTCGTTACATCTAAGGCGTTTAGGACTGCCTTTACGTGCGTCCCCCAATAAACCTGGGCAGGTATGCCCTCCTTATAGACCCCGCGCCAGCTTGCTACAATCGGCAATGGAAGTTCATACGTAAAATTAAGCGACGATATTGCATTTAGCAAGTTTCCAATGCCTGTGCTTTGAATCAGCATCAGAGGTTTAGCTCCTGCTAGGAACGCGCCAGCGCAGATACCGACGCCATCCTCCTCCCTCGTGAGCGGAACCTCGAAAAAGCGCTTGCTCACGAGCGGCAATAAGTTCTTCAACCTATCGCACGGCAACGTGGCTACAGGGTCAATGTGGTTTTGAGCGAAGAGCTCAACTGTTTCTTCTTCCGGAGTCAATGTCGTGCCCCCTTATACCAGCACTTGTTGCAGTTCGTCAAGGTCCGCATTTGGCGTGGCCACGCAAATATCGGGCTTTACCTGGTAGCACGCTTTGTCTTCTCTAAACCTTTGCACGCCACCACCCGTCACATTGAGAAGCACCACATCAGAGTCATCAATGCCTCCGTGAGCAACCGCTTGGATCAACGACGCGGCAGCAACCGCTGCCGCAGGCACGATATCTATGCCTTCAAGCTCTTCAAATAGACGTGCAGCGCGCCGCGCTTCACTATTTGATACCCCATACATCTGACCGTTCGTGCTTTTCAGCGCGTCAAACACCCCGCCTTTGACTGAATATGCGGGATTTCTGTTCGACAACACGTCAGCATGAATTTGTTCGATAGATTTTTTAGCGTCGGGCATGTCGATCGATGGTTCGATGGTCCTTCTATTTGCGTTCCACGCACTGACCATCGGCACAAACGGCAAGTTCTGGGACAGATGCAATTTCGGAAGCGGGCCCTTCAAAAACCGGCCGTCCTGTTTGAGACGCAACGAGGCCTCCCAGGCTGCAATTCCACCAGCCCCACTGCCAACTGCCTGAAAATAATGATGGGGCGCTTTGCCAATGGTAACGGCAGCCTCAAGCATTACCGTGCCCAGGCCGTCACGCCGCGCGACGTTCAGAGCTCCGCCTTCTGTAGTAAGTCCCGGTAACGCTGCGAGCCTGTCGCCAAGGGCAATGGCGTCTGAATAATCATTTCCCCGTTGAAGCACCACCAGGGTAATCTTCTCGGAAGGTGGTTCGGGGAGCCACAACTTCCCTATTGCGCTTTCCAACCCGACGAGCACCAACTTAAGATCAATAGAAGTCGTGGACACCGTATGCGCAAAAGCGCGCGCCGTGTTGCCAACTGAAGAGACGACCAGCGTTTTCACCTTGCTTTCGACGGCTCGTTGCACAGTCGGCGGCGACTCAAGCTCTTTAAAGCTGCCCGTCTCCAAGAACGCGTTTTTTTCGGGCCAGTATCCGTTAAAACTGATGAACAGGTCGCTCAGTCCAAGCTCTCGCGCAAACGTCTCGCTTTTGTACGTGACAGACCGGCCGCGAGTCGGCAATTTATCTACCGTTGGCAGCCACGCAGAAAACCGCCACATGCTTTCTTGCGCAGTAACTGCTAATTGACGGTCCTGGTAAACGGCGCGTAAAAGCGCATGATCGCAACCGCAGCGCAACGCGTAACCCGCGCCAGAAACGTCAGCGTGACAGCCTAGGCAGATAATTTTATAATGTTTCGGCACCGAGCTGTTTATGTCCACAGATACATATTTAGCTTCTATTTTTATTTAAGTTTACCTCGTTGTTGTAGTATTGTACAAAAAATGACTATTATTTGGTATATATAGGCAATCTTTTTCTATTTTTGCATAATTATATATAGAATTATTCATAAAAAATAACTTGATTGTCTTGAGTCAAGAAAAAGAATCAGAAATGGAAGTTTTCAGTCCTGAATCACCCACTTTTGAGTTTTTGTACAAAAAGGAAAATCTGATAAAGTGTCTCCAATGCGGGCGATGTACAGCGGGATGCCCGGCTGCAAAAGTGTATGAAGACTACAGCCCTCGCGAAATCGTCCGACGCGCGCAAGAATGTTCGGAAGAAGAGCTTGCGAAAGACTCCCTCATCTGGCTGTGCGGCCAGTGTTATACCTGCAACTCTCGGTGTCCTCGAAACAACACGCCCGCGTCAATTATACTCAACGCGAGAAACAAAGCATTCAAAGAGGGGTGGGCACCAGATGAGCTCTATAAAAAAGCTGCTCTGTTCTTTCACTCCCTAGAAAACAAAGGAGTCACCCTTTCACCTGAATTGTTCAAGCAGGACCCTGGCTTGTTCAACAAACTTGTCGATTACAATAAGCTCACAACACTGAGGGCTGAATTGGGACTGCCGCCCCTAAACGCCCGAGACATACCAGTCCCGGCTAAGGCGCTCAACGAGATACGAACCATTCTGAAGCTAACCTGCAACAAAGGAGGGCTTTTCGACGACCACTGATCCGCTCGTGTTAACTTCAGCCAAGCTGCCTCAGCGCTTGTACCTGTTCAAGAGTTGCGTCGCAGGGACGTTTTACCCCGGCATAGAACGGTCGTTCAGGTTCTTGCTGAATTCTCTGAACGTTGACTACTTCGATGATCCGAATCAATCGTCGTGCACCGGATTTGCAGGGCACTGCGGCGTGGTGCCTCCTGAGGCAAATCTCAGTCTCAATGCCAGAAATCTTGCGCTCGCATACGATTCAGGATACACCAACGTCGTTTGCACGTGCCCCACCTCGTATGCAAATCTAAAGGAGTGTATCGGTGAGCTTAACGACGTAAACACAAAGACTGCGATAAACGACGTTTTGAAAACAGTGCACTACGAATACAAAGGCGGAGTCACGATCTATCACGCGGCTGAGGTGCTTTACGCCATGAGAGAAATCCTCGCCGAGCGGGCGAAATTATCTCTCTCTCAGGTGAACATAGCAACGCATCACGGGTGCCATTACACGAAAGTATTTTACGACGAGGTGACTGGCGGCTTGTGGGAATACCCGAGGTTGCTGGATGAAATCTGCGCGGCTTTTTCAGGGACACTCGCCGATTATTCCGAACGATCTTTGTGCTGTGGTCTTGGCTTTTCGCACCTCATTAACGCAGACGAGTACACAGAATCAACAAGCTTCAGAAAGCTCGAGAGCATAACCGCTGAAGAACCCGACCTCATCGTGACAATGTGTGCTGGCTGCCAATTTGTTCTCGACCGATTTCAGCGCCAGTTCGAAGAACGACTCAATCGCGTCGTGCCAGTTCTGAACGTTTCACAACTCGTTGCACTGTTGCTCGGAGCCGACAAGTCAAGAGACGCGTGCCTCCAGTTTGCGACGATTGATGTTGCTCCGCTTCTTAAAAAGATGGAGGCCGTGTAACGTGTCGGGATTTGGCGTCTTCTTGTGCAGATGCGATGGGAACATCTCAAACGCAGTCGACATAGATCAACTAGCCAAGGATTTCAAGCGCTCCAACGTGGTCGACGCAGACCAGCACCTCTGTTCACTCCAAGGCCAGCAGAAGATCAAGAAGTCCATCAGCAAACACAATCTCGATGGCGTTGTGATCGCGGCGTGTTCGCCTAACAACCACGGTAGGACCTTCAGGAGCTGTCTGCGCGAAGCCGGACTTAACCCATATCTGCTTGAGATCACAAACATCAGAGAACAGTGTTCGTGGGTCACCGATGACAACGAAGATGCCACGAAGAAAGCGCGAGACCTCGTAAATGCCTCCCTCCAGCGAGTCGAGCATGCGGAATCCCTTTCAGAGTTTCACGTCGACGTTACCAGCGCCACTCTCGTTGTGGGAGGTGGCATAGCGGGAATCACCGCAGCGCTTGCCCTGGCAGAAAATGGCATTCAAACGTATCTGGTTGAAAAGGAGCCCTCGATTGGGGGCAACACCGTGAGGGTCGGCAAGGTCTTTTCACCCCATAAGATGGTGGAAGAGTGCGCGATGTGCTCACTGAGCCCTTTGATGAATGATGTGCACGAAAATCAAAACATCGAACTCCTGACTGACGCCGAAATTGCACACATCAGCGGGACTGCTGGTCACTTCCACGTCGACATCAAAATCAAATCCCAAAGTGTAAGTGAACGATGTACCAGCTGCGGAGAGTGCGCGAGTGTTTGTCCAATCGAAGTGCCTGACTGGTGGAACGCCAATACACAGAAAAGAAAAGCGATCTACAAGCCGTTTCCTCAGGCCGTCCCCGATCAGTACACGATAGATGGCGAGCACTGCATCAAATGCGGCACATGTATTACGGTGTGCAAATCAGACGCAATCGATCTTGAAGCGACGCCCTCTCTTCGCAAACTCGAAGTCGGAGCGATCATCATCGCAACGGGCCACGATGAGTTCGATCCTGCATTGAGGCCTGAATACTGCTACGGCCGGTTTAAAGACGTGATTACTCAGTTGGAGCTCGCCCGGATAATTGGCGTTAACGGGCCCACAAATGGTGAACTTCTCAGACCCTCAGACGGCAAACCGCCGCAGCGAATAGTGATGATACAATGCGTCGGGTCGAGGGACGAAAAGCCAAACGGACTGCCTTATTGCTCATCCGTGTGTTGCATGGTAGCGCTGAAACACGCGAACTATGTTACTGACTACTTTCCGGGAACGGACGTAACCGTGTTATATACGGACATTCGCGCTCCGGGAATCTATGAAAACTATTACAGGCACGTGCAAGAGAAAGGCGTCAAATTTATCCGCGGACGAGCGAGTGACGTGAAGTGCAAAGCGGGCACACTGTACGTAAGCGCAGAAGACACGCTGCGTGGACAAATCCTCGAACTCGATGCTGACCTGGTCGTCCTGTCGACGGGCATTAAGCCCTCCCGCGGAACGGTCGAAGTTGGAGAAACGCTTGGCATCGAACTAAGTGACGACCTGTTCGTGAAGGAAAAACACCCGAAACTTGAGGGCGCCAGTACGAACACCAAAGGAATCTACGTATGCGGGACCGCTCAAGGTCCCAAAGATATCACGTATAGCGTTATACAGGCAGACGCAGCTGCTCTCGAAGCGCTCTCACTCGTTGGCCAAGATTACCTATCGATAGAACCGCTTTCAGCCTTCGTCAAGGATAGCTGCAATGGTTGTGGCATGTGTGTGCGGCAGTGCAGGAACAACGCCATAAAGATGGTGGATCGCAGGGCGACGGTCGATCCGATGCTCTGCACAGGCGGCGGCGCGTGTTTACATATTTGCCCGACTGACGCCCTTGATTTACATGGGTGCACGGAAGCGCAACTGGAAGCCTCCATTCGCGGCGTCCTTGCAGGCAAGCGGGAAAAAGAAATAAGGAATATAGCATTCTTAGACTCAAAAATTGGATACGCAGCAGCTGACAACATCGGCGCAGCGCGGCTCCGTTATCCACCTTCCGTTCGGATCATAAGTGTGCCGTCAGTGTTGCGGCTCGCGCCCCAACACATAGAGCTGGCTTTTCAGTCAGGCGCTGATGGAGTCTTTATCGGACAAGGGTTCGAAGCCGAGAGTTGTGGTGAAAACTTCGAAAGTGTGGAAACGCGGCTTAGCGATTTGAGCAAGGAAGTTGTGCGGCGAGGAATTGATCCCGCGCGACTGAGGATTTACCGCGTTTACATCCCGCACTTCGTTGGCTTGCACAAGCGTCTTATGCAGTTTGATGACAAGATCAAACGCAACGGAGAGACGCGAGAGGGACTCGTACCGGCGTAACGCTAGTCGCAATGATTTTATGCCAACAGTCAACGAGCCTGTGAGGAGCATAGAGGAGATTAATGCTAAGATAAGAGCCGGAGACGTCACCGTTTGCACTGCCCTCGAGTTTTGCAACATGGTGCGGGCTCACGAAGACGTCAGTGAAGTTGACGTTATTACAAGTGGCACCAAGGGCATTATGAGCGGAACCTACGCCACCTTGTCTTTTCGCGCTACGGCCCCAAATGTCTTCGAGACGGCCCAAACAGCATGGCTCAATGATGTCCCGGCATTCGTTGGTCCGTGTCCTAACGAACGGCTTGGATTGCTTGATTTGACGGTTTACGGTACGGCGGTGAGCCGGAATGATGCCAAATATGGGGGCGGCCATCTTTTTCGCGATATCGTACGAGGGGGCGATGTCGACTTTGACGTAATAACAAGTACGGGCATTCATATACAAGGGCAAACCAGCCTGGAAGACATGCAATTTGCGAGGCTGTCAGCTACGCGCAATGTATTTAAGAATTACAATGCGTTTGTTAACCCCAAAGACACGTGCATCAAGTCCATTTTTTCCGTTACGTGTCTTCAAGGACCCTATAAGGAGGCTAGCTTCTCTGGATGCGGAGAGCTAAATCCTCTGGAGAAAGACCCTCAGCTCGAAACTATCGGAGTTGGCACAAAAGCCCTGTTCAACGGTGCCGTTGGTTTCGTGACAGGAACGGGAACACGAAGCTCTGCTCAGATGCCGAACCTTTCAGGATATGCACCACTTAAGGGTATGAACCCTAAATATGTTGGTGGCTTTAACACGTCCGCGGGTCCTGACGTATTCTGTTCGTGGGCAATCCCTATTCCGATCCTCAATACGTCTATTCTTAAGACCGTAAGCAGCACAGATGATCAGATTCCACTGCCAATTGTTGATGTGAACGGACGCACGTCACTTGGGTTTGCACGATACAGCGACGTCTGGCGGAGCGAATATGGGCGGATACGTTTCTCAAGCGATGAGTGTGTGAGTTGTGAAGAATGTCAAGTCGCCGAGAATTGTCCAACCGGGGCGTTCAAACCGAGCAAAGGAATTGATCGTAAAGAATGCGTGCGGTGCGGCGCCTGCGTATCCTCTTGTCCGCATGGCGCTCTAAAAGGTGATCTAGGTGCTATTGACCTAGATGGGCTACAGATTCCAGTAACGCTTAGACAATCCGATCGATCAAATGCAGACAAGCTGACGCGAGAGCTCAAAAAAAGGATCGAGCAAGGTGAATTTTTGCTCAGCACGCCAGTGCAGAATATCAAGCTATAGCAGCATCTGTATCTGCGAGTTTGCTTGTTTGCACCGTGAGTGACCGGGCCCTACATCGACGGGCCTTGACTAATCCAGAGAGCTTTGCGAAAAACAGAGCTGTTGCAGTTACAGAAAGCTGCGCGATAGTACGTCGTATTGAATAGAAGTAATATAGGGTTAGAGCATACTCAATACGAAGGGGCCATAGGGTAGCCTGGATATCCTTGGGGACTGGGGGTCCTCAGACCCGAGTTCAAATCTCGGTGGCCCCACTAGTCAAATCTCGTTTAACAGCTCAGTGAGGTGGCGCCTTTACAAAAGCTAATAAACTACGCGCTACACATAAGAATATAGCATAAGTTAGAGAATGCCAGTAGCTTTTTATGTGCATTTAAAGATGCTTCCGATTTAGATTGAGCATTTCAGACGCAACATATTTTGCTAATTCATTGAATCATAGACTGTCTGTTTAGGAGCAAATCACGTGTCGATCGGGATTACAACGTACGGCGTATACATACCCCGCTATAGAATCAAAGTCGAAGAAATTGCACGAGTGTGGGGAGATGACCCCAACGATATCAAAAAAGGACTCCGCGTTTTTGAAAAATCAGTTCCAGACCGGGATGAAGACACGGCTACGATCGCTGTCGAAGCTGCTCGCTACGCCCTTCAGCGATCAAATTTAGCAGGAGCCGAAATTGGAGCTATATATGTTGGCAGCGAATCTCACCCCTATGCAGTCAAGCCTACGGCGACGATTGTTGCTGAAGCGGTCCGGGCAACGCCGGAGCTTATGGCTGCTGACTTTGAATTTGCGTGTAAGGCAGGGACCGCCGCTTTGCAGACGTGCCTAGGACTGGTTGCGGCTGGTTATATCAAGTATGGCATGGCAATCGGTGCTGACACGTCGCAGGGAGCCCCGGCGGACGCTTTGGAATATACAGCCGCCGCAGGCGCGGCGGCTTACGTCGTTGGAAAAAACCACGTGATTGCTGAGATTGAAGACACGTATTCCTTTACAACTGACACGTTCGACTTTTGGAGGCGCGAAGGCCAGCAGTATCCGAGTCACGGCGGGAGATTCACGGGAGAGCCAGGATATTTCAAACACGTCCTAGCGGGGGCGCGAGGACTGCTTCATAAGACGCACAGCAAGCCTGAAGACTTCGATTTCGCCGTATTTCATCAACCAAACGGCAAATTTCCTCGCAAAGTTGCTTCCACACTTGGTTTTTCACACGAACAGGTAAAACAAGGTCTCGTGGTCGAAAAACTAGGCAATACGTACTCCGGGTCATCACTTATAGGGCTTGCATCGGTGCTAGACGTTGCGGAACCTGGCAGCCGCATCTTTATGACCTCCTTTGGGTCAGGCGCAGGCAGCGATTCATTCACGTTTCGCGTAACCGAAGAGATCAGCAAGATACAAGGTCAGGCCCCAACTGTTGCTGCGCTGCTTTCTGCACCGATTTATCTAGATTATGCAGTTTACGCCATACATAAGAACAAGATCGTACTTTAAGAGGGGCCAAACAGCGCAAGACGGCGATTCACAATGAGAGAAGTAGCTATCGTTGGTATAGGATGCACAAAATTCGGCGAGATGTGGCAAAAAAGCTTCCGCGATCTTTTCATCGAGGCTGGCTTGATGGCCCTTGAAGATGCTGGGATGAGCGGCGCACAAGTGGAGGCACTTTACGGGGGGAACATGAGCTCAGGAGTATTCATCTCTCAAGAGCACGTCGGCGCGCTTATCGCTGATTACTCAGGCCTCACTTCCAACAGCGTGCCAAGCACCCGAGTGGAAGCGGCGTGCGCCTCAGGTGGCCTCGCGCTGCGAAGTGGCATCATTGCGGTCGCTTCTGATTACCACGACATTGTCATCTCAGCAGGCATCGAAAAGATGACAGACGTTGGCGCGGAGAAGGCGATGGACGCGCTCGCCGCTGCCGCTGACCGGGAATGGGAGGCTGCAGTTGGCGCCACATTTCCGGGACTCTACGCTATGATGGCCCGAGCACACATGCAAGAATTTGGTACCACGCGTGAGCAGCTCGCCCAAGTTGCCGTTAAAAATCACTACCACGGTTCAATGAATCCCAAGGCACAGTTCCGGAATAGAATCACAATTGATGCGGTCATCAGCTCACCCCTCGTCGCAGATCCTCTTCGACTTTTTGACTGCAGCCCAATAACAGATGGGGCTGCCGCAGTTGTTTTGGTTCCTGCCGATAGAGCGCGAGAATTCACAGATACTCCGATCTATGTCAAAGCCGCTACCCAAGCTAGCGATACAATCTCTTTGCACGATCGACGAAGCCTAACGAGCATCGACGCGACCACAGTGGCCGCAGATCGAGCCTTCAAGACCGCGAGGCTACAACGGTCAGACATCGATGTAGCCGAGGTACATGACTGTTTTACAATCGCTGAGATAATGGCGATTGAAGATCTTGCTTTCTTCGAAAAAGGCCGAGGAGGTCCCGCGACGCTCGCAGGCGAGACCGCGATCGGCGGCAAAATCCCGATTAACACAAGCGGCGGGCTGAAGGCATGCGGGCATCCAGTGGGGGCGACCGGAATAAAACAAGCTGTGGAGATAGCCGAGCAGTTGAGAGGCGACGCTGGAAAAAGGCAGGTTGATGGCGCGGAAGTCGGCTTGACCCACAATGTCGGCGGAACGGGTGGCACCGTCGTTGTGCATATACTAGCGAGGTAACTCGATGACTGTCCCGCGTTTTTGGAGAAAAATACCAAACCGATATAACCTCATCGGCACAAAATGTGAGAATTGTAATACCTATTATTTCCCGCCGCGGCCGGTGTGCCCCCCTTGCAGACGCAAGGGCGTGATTCGCGAACACCAGTTTGAAGGAAGCGGAAAAATTGTAACCCACACCACTATCTATTCAGCTCCTGAAGGTTTCAGCATGATGACGCCTTACGTTCTTGCAATTGTAGAACTCGACGAGGGGCCTAAGCTTACGGCGCAGATCGTTTGCGATCCGTCTGAAGTCAAAATCGGAATGCGCGTTAAGTCGGTCTTTAGAAAGCTCGGAGAGGAAGGACCAGACGGCGTGATCTACTACGGGACGAAATTTATTCCGGCATGAAGTGTTCAACGATCGGCAGTTGCTTGCTTTAATGCTTTTTTTTGAAAAGCGCTGAATGCGCAAATGATAGCCGCAAACAAACGCGCCGTGATTCGCGAACTCGTTGGCCATGCAACGAAGATACATGACGTGCGTAATCTGACGTTATCGCGTACAGCGGAGGGCTGTACTGTCATCGCCCAAGCGTCGCGTGTGCTCTCGCAAGATGTCTTGCAGCGAGGGCTGCTATAAGAGAAAGCTCTCCCGCAAGCACGGCACAGCAGACGATTTCGGCAAATTTCTTGGCATGTGCTCCTGGGGGCTTCCCGCCGCCTGCCACGTCCATTATCGACAAACATTCGTGCTGCGTTTTGATTGAAGTCCCCCCGCCCACCGTGCCAACTGGCACAGAGGGCATGCTTACGGATGCATACAATTCGTCTCCCCGTACAGAGAAGCTAGTAATTGCTGTCGACGCGTCGACTACATGAGCCGGGTCTTGACCAGTCGCAATAAACATAGCCGCTATGACGTTTGCTGCGTGTGCGTTGAAGCCCAGCGATCCGGCTTTGGCAGATCCAAGCATATTTTTTCGATAGTGAACATCTGCCATGCTGTCCGGCGTCGTTTTCAGTACATCTTGAATAAAGCTTCGAGGGATAGAGGTTTCGGCAACTACGTTTTTGCCCCTGCCTTCGATCAAGTTGATCGCAGCGGGTTTCTTATCTACGTCCATGTTGCCTGAAACGGCGACCAGCCGAATGTCAAGCTCATCAACGATGATGTCGGCAAGTCTGTCAGTAGCGATGGTGACCATGTTCATCCCGAGTGCGTCTTTAGTGTCAAACGAACACCGTAAGAAAACGTTGTCCGCGACAACATACGGGTCTATTCGTACCAGTTCCCCGTGTTTCGTGGTCTCCGTCGTTGCTTTCTTAAGCTTAGTAAAGTTCTCTGGCTGCTTGACCCATTCAACAACGCGCTGCGCTTCGACAACATCGGCCACCGCAAAAACTGGAGCGCGGGTCATTTCGTCGTTGAAAATCCGAACAATGGCACCCCCGGCAGCAGTAATTGCCTTGCACCCTCTATTTACAGAGGCGACTAGAGCTCCTTCGGTCGTAGCTAAGGGAATATAGAACTCTCCGTTCGCATATTCTCCCTTCACTGCCAGGGGGCCGGCAATGCCGACTGGCACTTGCACAGCTCCGATCATGTTTTCGATGTTACGTTTCGAGGAGGCATCGGCGTCTATAACATACGCGCCGAGTGCATCTAATGTAGCTCCTGTCAATTTCTCGACGGCTTTACGTCTGATTTCAACAGCCTCTGACGCAGGAAGATCTATTTGATGGAGCTCTAGCTCCTTCCTTGACACCTTATCAATGAGCGTGTTGTCGTTCCTCACCCAAAGCCCCCAACACTTTAATGCAAATCTGCAATCACACACTAATTCCTGTTACCGACGACCTAATGCAAATCTGCAATCACACACTAATTCCTGTTACCGACGACCGAGCCCAAAAGTTTGTTTTTTCGCCTTTAGCTCTGCTCAGCGACGATATACTACGGCTTAAAATATTTATAGAGTAACCTGGTATATAAAGATGAATTCTTATGCCTCAGTGGCTAAGCCTGGTATAGCGCGTCCTTGGTAAGTCACCATCGAACACAAAGAGGACGAGGTCGCGGATTCAAATTCCGCCTGAGGCTTTTTCTTATCTTAATCTGTCCAAGAACATGTTCATAGGCGTTGACCACGGAACACAAGCTGTACGCTTCGCTACTTTAGATAAACGAAAGCTTGAGCTTCCCCGAGAAAATATCGCTGAGTCTTCTGTTGTTCACGATATCGAGGAGGGGCTGAACCTCAAACTCGAATTCGTCAAGCTGATTGGGCTCACATACTCCATGGGCGATGGTATTACGAAGATCACCGACGCCAGAAAAGTACGCAATAGAGGCCTCAAGGCGATTGGCGGAGCTGGACGTTACATCGGAGGAGGCACAGCTGTCTATGACGCAATTTGCAAGTCAAATACGCCAGCGATCGTGTTACCAGGAATCCACGACGAATCAAACGTAGATTTTCGAATGAAGTTCTTTTCCCACGGAGCTTCGCCAGAAAAGGTCGGGCTAGCCTACTATGCCTCTAAGTATCACAAAAAGAAAGATTTCATCTTATGCGATATAAGCTCCAACACCGTATCTCTCGCGATCGCGGAATCACGCATCTTAGGGGCAATTGATGCCGCGATATTCGCACCTGGGGTCACGCAGGGCCCGTTAGATCTTCAAGCAATACGGGACGTAGACAGCGGACTGATGACTGCCAACGAGGCTTTTTCTCGCGGCGGCCTCTTGAAACACGACTTTGGCGATCACGATATGATAGCAACGCTGGCGCTATACGCGGCCATGGAGATCAACGCACTACAAGTCCTACTACGAGACTATTCAGCTCAGGGATCAATATTTTTGGCAGGGTCTGCAGCCGTTAAAGTGAAAGAACTATTGGATGCGCACTTGAACACCTCTTCTATCGTTCTTGAACCGTGGAGTGCAGCCACAGGATGCGCCGCTATCGCTAAAGATGTGTGGGAAGGCGCTATCGACATAATGGGTATCCCGGTCGATTTCTGACAATAGAGAGGTTCCATGCGCCCCGACGGAGCTGCCGCATGCCAACCTACCATAATGTCCCGACCTAACTTCGACGCGCCAGATTCCCGCCTTGGGCGCAGAGTCTCCAAACGTGCGTTTAGGACCAAATAATGGTTCGAAAGGATTAAAATAGATTGAACGATTAATGATGAACAGCGGAGGCTTAAGTGAAAGAGATACGCATACACGGCAGAGGCGGGCAGGGCTCTGTCACCGCTGCCGAACTACTCGCTGTTGCAGCATTCGAAGACGGAAAATACAGCCAAGCATTCCCTTTTTTTGGCGTTGAGAGGCGCGGTGCACCAGTTACTGCTTTTACACGCCTAAGTGATAAGAAAATTCGTCTAAGAAGCCAGATCTATGAGCCTGATTACGTTATCGTACAAGACGCAACGCTAGTTTCGGCAGTTGACGTTACCGCCGGGCTGAAGCCTGATGGCGTGGTAATTGTAAACTCCGAAAAATCGGCTGACGACATAGGACTCGACGCAGGAATAGATGTTAGGACGATAGACGCTACCGGAATAGCCTTAGAGATTATCGGTCGGCCGATCGTCAACACAACTCTGCTAGGTGCATTTGCAGGTGCGACAGGCGAGATCAGTATCGAGTCGATCAAAGAATCGGTTCTAGCCCGATTCCCTGGGAAAATCGGCGAAGTGAATGTGCAAGCGGCAGAAAAGGCCTACCAGCTTATGGCTGCAAGCGAGCGAAAGCCCCTCAAAAAGGCACGAGCTCGAAAGAAGGAAGCGGCACGTGAAGGATACGAAAAGATCCCTACGGCAGCAATTGGCAAGCCTGGAACCTCAGAAGTCACAGAAACCGGCGACTGGAGGATTTTTTATCCCGAGTTCGACATGGAGCAATGCACCCGCTGTGGTAAATGCTTCGAGAACTGTCCTGACGCTGCTATCATCGAGCGAAGGTTAAGCGGAAAAGAAGCCGACGAGGCACGAAAGAGAGCAGAAGAACTCGAAAAGGCGGGCAAGATTAAGAAGGCCGCCGTCAAAAAGGCCCACATCCAATATGAACTAAATCCGACGTATTGTAAAGGGTGCGGGATATGCGCTACAGAATGCCCGATCCAAGGTATCAAGATGAAACTGGAGGAAAAGTAGCATGAGGGAGATAATGGAAGGCTCTCACGCGATCGCACTTGCAGTAAAAGCGGCGAGACCAAACGTCGTGTCAGCTTATCCTATAACCCCACAGACGCACATCGTCGAAGATATCTCTCAGTTGATAGCAGATGGGGACCTCGATGCGCAATACGTGAAAGTAGAGTCAGAACATTCAGCAATGTCAGTATGCATCGGCGCGAGCGCTACTGGCGCGCGAACATATACTGCAACAACCTCGCAAGGCTTAGCTCTGATGCACGAAGTGCTCTTTAACGCGGCAGGCATGCGATTGCCGATTGTTATGACAGTAGCAAACCGAGCCCTCTCAGCACCCCTCAGCATATGGAATGACCATCAAGATTCCATTTCAGAGCGCGATTCGGGCTGGATTCAAATCTATGCAGAAGACAACACTGAAGCGAGCGACCTGACGATTCAAGCCTATAGAATTGCGGAAGACACCCGAATCCAAGTTCCGGTGATGGTCTGTATGGACGGCTACACGCTCACTCACACCTATGAACCTGTTGAGCTCCTCGAGCAGGACCTTGTCGATAATTTTTTGCCAACTTACCGGCCTACGGACTTCCTGGACGTTAACGATCCAAAGTCTTTCGGCATGTTTGCCGATCCCAATTACTACACCGAGTTCCGGTATCAGAATCACAGAGCGCTAGAAGCGGCTAAGGCTGTGATACCAGAAATATCGACCGAGTTCGGTGAGGTGTTCGATAGGGATTACGGCGGCCTTATAGACGAGTACAGGTGTGATGATGCGGAGTATGTGCTGATGGCGATGGGATCTGTGGTCGGCACGTTAAGGGATACGGTCGACGATCTGCGCGACGACGGCGTTCGAGCTGGCGCTATTAAACTGCGTTCGTACCGCCCATTTCCGAGCGACGAGCTACGACGCGCTTTAGCGGGCGTGACAGCCGTCGGCATTTTGGACAAAAATATCTCACTTGGTTTCGAGGGGGCACTTTTCACCGATGTCAAAGCGAGCCTTTATCACGATGAAGCCGCTCCTAATGCGTTCGGCTTCATCGCTGGTCTCGGGGGCAGGGACATTCCAAAAAGAATGTTTGTGAAGATGTTTGACCGTATTCGCGAGGACAAGAAGATTGCGAAGAGCGAATTTTTCGACCTAAGACCACAAATTTTAGATTTCCAAGAGGTTTAGACATGCGAGCAGAAGAAGAGCGACCGATGGACTTGTTAGCATCGGGTCACAGGGCATGCGCAGGATGCGGCGCGGCACTCACGATACAAGCGATTCTGAGAGCAACAGGAGCAAACGTTTTCGTTGCGAACTCAACCGGCTGCATGGAAATCATTTCCTCGCAATATCCGCAATCCGCATGGAAAGTGCCGTGGATCCACTCGCTTTTTGAAAACGCAGCGGCTGTCGCCTCAGGGATTGAAGTCGCACTCAAAGCACTCGGCAGAAGCGAAGAGGGCAAAGTGGTCGTGATCGCCGGTGACGGGGGGACCGTCGACATAGGCATGCAGGCTATTTCTGGAATGCTCGAAAGAGGTCACGACGTCTGCTATATCTGCTACGACAACGAAGCGTACATGAACACGGGAAACCAGCGTAGTGGCGCCACGCCGTTCGACGCGTCCACCACAACGAGTCCATTCGGCAAGAGATCGTTCGGAAATGATCGGCTGAAAAAGAACATGCCGGCCATTGTGGCAGCCCATGGCATTGCCTATGTAGCCACAAGCTCTGTCGGTTATCCGAGGGACTTGACAAAGAAGGTGCAAAAGGCTGTTTCAGTCAGCGGTCCCGCATATTTACAGATTCATGCTCCGTGCAACGTTGGATGGGGCTTCGACAGCGCCAATACGATAGAAATCGCGCGACTTGCAGTGGAAACTGGACTTTGGATGATGTACGAAATAGTGGACGGGGAGCTCGTCAACGTGATGAAGGTACCTCGCCAACAGCCCGTTGAAGAGTATCTTAAGCCGCAGAGACGATTTGCTCACCTTTTCAAGATGCCCGGTGGGGAAGCTCAAATCAAACTAATTCAAGACATTGCAAATCACAACTTTGAAAGCTATAAAGCGGCTGCCCCGGAGCAAACCGGCTAATTCAGACGTCGTCCTTGTAATATGCTGCGAAATAGCGTCGTAATGAGCTTAAGCTACGATTTGGCGATTTCCAGCTCGCTTGAGACGAGCGCGTGTCGATGAGGGCGGTTCAAGCTGGGAGAGGAGGGCATACAGCGCTTCGAAATCAGCTTCTACTTCAATGGGTGGGGGCAAGGCCTTAAAAACGGCTTCTGGATCTTTCAAAAGATGGCCGGTCGCAATGCAGACAACAATCTCATCATGATCGATCGTGCCTTGCCCAGTCAACTTCCTCAGTCCTGCGACAGAAGCTGCACTTGCCGGCTCGACTCCGATGCCTTCCAACCGCGCTAAGTCTTTTTGTGCTTTCAGTATCTCTTGATCGGTTACTGATTCCGCGACGCCGTTAGATTGTCTTATCGCTTGCAGGGCTTTGGGGGCATTTATAGGGTTGCCGATTCTGATTGCAGTCGCGACAGTTTCGGGTTCGATGACCGGCTCTATCTCAGCCAGACTGCGTCGAAAAGCATCTACGATCGGAGCAGACCGACTGGCTTGTATCCCTGTCATCATCGGCACGTCCTGAATGACGTCGAGTTCTCGGAATTCCTTATAACCTTTATAGATCGCGCTAATATTGCCTGCGTTGCCCACGGGCACGATTACTCGGTCAGGCGCTTTCTCGCTGCCGTACGCAACAAGCTGATCAACCGTTTCAAATGCGATCGTTTTTTGCCCTTCTAGCCGGTATGGGTTCACTGAATTTAGGAGGTAGAAGCCTTTTTCCGAACAAAGTCGCTGAATAAGCAGCAGAGCATCATCGAAGTTGCCCCTGACCGCTAGTACTTTTGCACCGTGCATGAGTGCCTGGGCAACCTTTCCCAACGCTACGTAACCTTGAGGCAAAAGAACGACTGCTGCCATGCCCGCTTTTGCAGCGTAAATCGCCATAGATGCTGAGGTGTTCCCTGTCGAGGCGCACGCTACGGTCTTGATTCCAAGTTCCGCTGCTCGTGAAACGCCTACGGTCATGCCCCTGTCCTTGAACGAGCCTGTAGGATTCATCCCCTCGTGTTTAACGTACAGCTCCTTGACGCCACACTCTTCTTCAAGCCTTTTGCATCTGTAAAGAGGCGTCCCCCCCTCCAGTAGCGAGATCGGAACTCCGGAAATCGGAAGGAGTTGGCGATATTTCCACACGTGCGGCGGAATAGCCGAGAGATCTTCCAAACTGAATGGCACGTTCGAGAAGTCGTACCTGATTTCAAGAAGACCGTCGCAACTGCACGTATTCGCGACGGTTGAGAGGTCGTGCTTCTTGCCGCACTTCATACATTCTAAATGCATAGTCAACCTGCTTGCCCGATTGCTTCGAGTTTCTCGCGTACGAGTTGCTTAGCCTTCTCTATGGCTTCAACTATCTTATCTGCGCGCGGCCCACCTCCCTGCGCGCGCTCGGGCTGCCCACCACCACTACCGCCTAGGAGAACGGACGCCTCTTTTACGATCACGGCGGCGTTTATGCCTTTTTTCGCTGCTTCAGTGCCTACAGTAATAACCATATATCCCTGGCCGGCGCGCACCCCCCCGAGAATTACAACGGCGTTGTCCTTTAACAGCTCGCGAGAGATAAGCAGAAGCTCTTTCACGTCTCCGTCAATCTTCAGGCTTGAAACTTGGACAGAGCCGACGGTCTCGTCGACTCTCACAGTCGGTTCAACAGCTGCCGCCGATACCTGTGCCTGTGGGACGGTAATGACTACCTTCTTGCCCCTCTGCTTCCATTCTTTAAAGAAACGGGCCGCGGCGGACGGGAGTTGTTCCGGAGGTACTCGCAGAGTCCGTGAAGATTCACTAATGATTTTGTCGCGCGCTTGATCGTATAATACCGCGGCCATCCCTGCGGCAAACTCAAACCGCTCGACGCCATCCTGGATTCGCTCCGTTTTTATGATTCTTAACGGTCCGACTTTGCCCGTACTCGTCATGTGGGTTCCCGCGCACGCCTGAACGTCGGCCCCAACTTGCACTATTCGAATGACCGCTCCCGGCGGCACTCCGCCTTGGTAGAGTGCGAAACCGTAAGTCTGTTCTGCTTCGTTTCGATCCATCCATTTCTGTTCTACGGGAATGTCATCCATGATCACGCGGTTAGCCTCTAGCTCAATTTCTTTCCGCTCGTCAGCGGTCACCTTCTTGTAGTGAGACACGTCAAGGCGCGAGCTATCAACTCCTTTCTGCGCCCCTTCCTGCCAAATATGATTGCCGAGAACGCCCCGTATAGAAGCCAGTAGAATATGCGTCGCCGTATGGTGCCGCGCAAGCGATTGTCTTCTCTCAATGTCAATCTCACCTGTCACGTTTTCTCCGACCGCAAAAGGTGTTGCGTCTTCAATTTCGTGGATCACTGCGCCCCCCAGAAGCCGCGCGAGACGCACTCGGACAGTCGTTCCCGAATGCGACGTGATGTAGCCTGTATCTTCTGGCTGTCCGCCTCCGCCTGGATAGAACAGCGTTCTGTCGAGAATTAGCCCTTCTTTCACCAGTCCAACTACTTGCGCTTCGAAGGTCACCTGTTCGGGCTCATCGTAGAATAGTCGGTGGGTACTAGGCAAGTCTCGGCCGGCTTCCGAAGCGGGCTCTTCGGCAACTTCTAAACGTTCGTGTGAAGCAGCAACCAGTGAGTAAAAATCGTCAGGCACTTGAACACGCGCTCCGCTATCCATGGCTACGGCTTCGACAACCTCCGGGGGTATCCCGTGAGAGTCATACATTTTTATGACCTCGTTTGTCGGAATGCTCTGTCCTCGATAGCGTTGGGCCAAGTTTGCTACGCGTCTCCTACCCTTTTCTATGGTGCTCCCGTATTTCTCGGTCTCATGTCGTATCACGTCAGTGATGGTGTCCGCGCGTGCCGCATATGCTGGGAAAGCGCTTAGATTCTCTATCTGTTTTATTACAATCTCTTCCAAGGAGCTGGCACAATCCAAGCCCTGCATCGATCGGAGCACCTTGCGTATCACAAGCCGTGCGAGATATCCGGCTTTGACATTCGAAGGGACGATCCCGTCGCCTAGCATAAACGCAAGACACCTAGAATGATCTGCAATCGTGTATACAGTCTCAATGGGCTCCACCGTCCTTACGAGCTCTTCGATGGCAATGCCTATGCTCCTGGCGACTCGTTTTCGGACAGTAAGAAGATTAGACGCACTCAAATCGACTAAGCCTGCAAGCCTAGCATTCTGGGCGAGGATATGCGAATAATGAGGATCTTCGAGCGAGTGCTCAAGTCCAGCACATTCTACCAGAAAATTAACGACGTCAGGCATTACGGCGTCGTATACCGTTGGCATCCCGTTAGAAGCCCACACCATTCGCTCCAAGCCATAACCGGTGTCAACGATCGAGTTCTTCATTAGTTGGTAATGCTCACCTTTAATCCTGATTCCCGTTTGTGAGCGTTCCAGGTCCATGAAAACGAGCGTTGCGAGCTCTAAACCTCCTGCAAGCACCTCTAAAGAGAGCCCGGCATTGCCACCGCCTGCCCATGGGCGCTCCTTGTATGTGATGGCCGCAGGGTCGGCTCCAAGCTTTTGCAGCAGACTATCGCAATACTCCACCGTTTCGCTACTCCAATAGATTTGGCAGCCCGGATAGTTGAAAGCGTGATGGGCCATCATCTCAAAATTCGTCAAGTGTCTGCCGCTTTTTCCCACCACGTCGATGTCTTTCAAGCGAACGCAGGGTTGCGAAATTGTGAGCGGATTGGCTGGCGGGGGCACCTTCCCTGACGTTACGAGCGGCTGAAAATCGTATATTGAGGCGTTTACTAACAGCACGTCTTCCCTCCATCGCGCGATTACGGGATATGGAGGGACGCGCATATGCCCACGACGCTCAAAGAAGGCCAGATAGAATTCCCGCATATCATTGAGCCTGCGCTTTTTCAAAACCGGAGCGCCGATAAACGTATAAGGTGCGCACGGGGCGTCACCACACGTATCTTGCTCGACTCGCGCCCAAAATCGGCTGCCGCAGCTGCTGCAGTATCTTGATTCGAAGTTATTGCTCAGATACTCAAGAGCGCCAAGGCTTAACTGCTCATTCGGCATTTAACACACGTCACGCGACAATCTCAGTATAAAAAGACCAAATTGACTTTTTTAAGTAACTGGGTTGGAAAGTATTAAAAAGTTGCGCAGCGTAGTAAGACCGCATGAGTGAGGAAGAAGGCACCGAAAGCGCTCAAGACGTCGTAAAGAGGCTAAAGAAGCTAGTTGAGGCGCAGTGTGGGCCTATCTTCATTTCCAAGATGACGCTCAGGGAGCTTGCTGATTTGTACAACGCTTACAGAAAGGAGTACGGGCGGAGTTTTGCAGCTGAAGAGATTAAAAACAGGATTAAATCACAATTACGGTAGTCTGCTGCATAAGTTTTATCTGGTCAAGTGTGCATGGCTCAAGCAAGAGAGTTGATTTGATGGACATTGAAAAGCTGCATCGCGGAACCGAATTGCTAAAAAGAGGTTTCGCCAAAATGCAAAAAGGAGGGGTCATCATGGACGTGACCACGGCAGAGCAAGCGATCATCGCTGAGAATGCCGGAGCTGTTGCGGTAATGGCGCTCCACGCGGTTCCCGCGGATATTCGCAAGGCTGGCGGCGTAGCACGAATGGCAGACCCCTTGATAGTCTCTCAGATTATCGGTGCAGTCTCGATACCGGTCATGGCCAAGACAAGGATTGGACATTTCGTCGAAGCCGAGATTTTGGAAGCGCTCGGAGTTGATATGATTGATGAGTCCGAAGTCTTGACCCCTGCTGATGAGCAATTTCACATTGAGAAGCTACGCTTTACCACGCCGTTTGTATGCGGCGCACGGGACCTTGGAGAAGCTCTAAGGAGGATCAATGAAGGCGCAGCTATGATCCGCACGAAAGGCGAAGCGGGGACTGGCGACGTATCGGAAGCAGTGCGTCACATGCACGCAATTATGAGTAAGATTAGAGAACTCAAAGGCAAATCTGAGCAAGAAATTGGCCGCGTTGCGCGCGAAATTGAGGCGCCCGCTGACCTAACAGCAGAGACAGCTGAAATGCAGAGATTGCCCGTTGTCAACTTCGCTGCCGGCGGTATCGCTACCCCAGCCGACGCTGCACTTATGATGCGCATGGGCGCAGATGGGGTTTTCGTCGGTTCAGGAATCTTTAAGTCGGAGCAGCCTGAAGTGATGGCTAAAGCTATTGTTGAAGCTGTCAACAACTTTGACGATCCAAAAGCACTCGCGGAGATCTCCAAAGGTCTCGGACTGCCTATGAAAGGTCTGTCCGTAAATCAGATACCAAGAGAAGAGATCCTGCAGACGCGTGGGTGGTGAGAATTCGGTTTAAGAGTGACCGATCGCGTGGAAACAGCTATAGAATCGGTGTAAATAGCCAATAAGGCGACTGAGCTACTTTATCGTTGGGAGTACCGTCCAGCACCGATTTAGGAATGGAGCAATTCGCGAAGCCATTAGCTTATTTTAAAAGATGAGACGCGAACATACGGCACGACCAAAGGCGAGAGTGACAGTTTCATTCCTGCTTCGTAATGTTTCCCGGAGGAAGAAGTTGGTGCACTCCAGTCTGTAACTATGCACGGACCGAATTACACCTTCAGGGTTATGAGCAAGCAGACGCGAATCCGTGGCTCAGAAATGCACTGAAATGAATAATCTACGCCGTGCTTCGTATCACGGTTTGCAAAAATGTTGGACGTCTTTTCTGGCATGATTTGAGGAGACAAGGCTATGGAAACGAAATTCGGGTTTTTACCGTGTATAGAGCGGTTTGAGCCGATGGAAGCATTAAAACACGCGGTAGAAGCCGAAAGAATTGGGTTCGACTCAATATGGGTAGACGACCATTTTTCCCCTTCGGCTATGCTTACGGAAAGCGCTTTCGCGTGGTCGTGGATGGCTTCTGCTCTGCAAGCGACAGAGAGAGTATTTTTTTCGACCGCCGTCACCGCTCCTATCATGCGTTACAACCCGGCAATTGTCGCCCAGGCGTTTGCGACAATGGGAGTGATGTACCCGGGACGAGTGGGAATCGGTGTCGGTGCTGGAGAAGAGCTGAACGAAGTCTGCGTCGTTGGCTGCGACTGGCCGTCGCCTGGAGAGCGGCTTGACATGCTTGTGGAAGCGCTCGCGGTAATGAATGATCTTTGGATAAGTAATGAGCCCAGAAGCTCCAGTGGCAAGTACTATCGGCTTAGCAACGCAGAATTAGTCACCAAACCGAAGGATAGGATACCTGTGTATTTCAGCGGAATGGGACCAAGAGCATCCAAAATGGCTGGTTTTTACGGGGATCATCTTATCACAATGGCTACGGATCCAAAGCTAGTTCATAACATCATATTTCCAAATTTCGAGGCGGGTGCCAGAGAAGCGGGAAAAGATCCGAATAAAATGGAACGCGCTGTGCTGTTGATGTATTTGTACGACCCCGATCATCTCATTGATCCCAAGATGTTTAACATGGTGCCCGAGGATCTCAAAAAGGAGGTCATATTAGCTCTCAAAATGGATGTCATATCCGAAGTCTTGATTGGGCATAGCGCGGAAGACTTCATCAGGAGAATCGAAGAACTAAAAGCCGTTGGATTTGACCATCTCATATTCGGTAACATGAGCATGGATGGAGATTCAGGCGTCAAAGTATTTGAGGACATTTTTCCGCACGTCGTCCAATACTGAAGAGTCGTACTTGCAGGTTGAATCGCTCACCGAAGAGTTGGGACTTGATTGATTGGTTCTTAATAGAGCTTCTTCTAAGCCTTAGCCGCAAGCTGACACGCTTTGGAGTTTTTGTTTGGGCGCACTATTGGAATCCGCTGCCAAAACACGTGTAGGAAGGTGCGTGCAGCATTGGAAAGGCAGCACGTTTCTCTCAAGCCAACACATCGTGGCAATCGAGGCGTCAAGCGATCACTACTCAAAAGGAACCTCTGCGTTTAGGAGAAAAGTACTTTTTATGCAGCGTTGAAGCATTCCCGTTTTAGAACCTCCGACCAACTGTTTCACGCGCGGGGGTCACACGACTTCGCGTGAAAAAGTACCCCTTCGACCGCAGCGGGTTGTATCGGCGTGACCGGGTTCAGAACATGTGAAGACTCTGAAACAACGCATATCGTGGATAAGAGTGAAGCCGGGAATGTTGAGACGAACTATCGATATTGGTATTGTGCTGTGGACATATCTCATCAAACGCGTAGTCCAAGCTAAGAGGAGCATCAAGTAGCTTCTGTCCTTTGATTTGGCGCAATTATAAATGGCTTATGAGTATGGTTGAAGTCGCAACCAGAAGAAAAACTCTCTCCGGTAGCCGAATTTTTCGGACAGCACAAGCATTCGCTACAGCGAATTCACGAATTCCTCAACTTGCTTTTTCACTGCAGCTAAGATATTCAAGTAGTCTTTCACCGAAACGGTGAGTGGTATGAGTTCCCCCAGAGATGCCGTGCTAGGCCATTGGGTGGGGGCAGGTGTGTATAGCACAACGTAGTCTTGGTTTTCAATGTTAGCAGATTCTAGGACCTTTTCGAGCGCGTAAACTGAGCGGTTCTCAAACACGGGGATCGCATATTCTTCGATCGTCGGGAACGCTTCACCTTCGCGAGTGTAGTTTAAGTACATCGCGGCATCGATTAGCCGATACGCCGGGAACGCGTCCTCGCTGCTCACGTCAAGATAAGCGGCATCGTCCCATTCCGGTGAGCCAAAAAGTTCACGATGTATCCACGTGAGATCAGTTCTTCGATTCAACGACTTGGCGATATCGATGCAGTTCAGCAGTATGACGCTCAGGGTTTCGTTAGAATCGAGATCGGCTTTCACTTCATTGATCTTAGTTGCCAAACTCAGTTCGTCAATGACGGCCTCGTTTGGCGTAATTGCTTCATTATAACTTAGGGCGGTGAGTTCAGTGTGAATCTCGGCCGCTTGACTGGCACTTGCAGTGACTGCTGCTATATTGACGTTGCCTTTAATTATCGTGGTAGTTTTTGGAGGGAGTTTTGTACCTTTGATTATCGTGGTAGTTCTTGGAGGAAGTTTTGGCTCCGGAAAGTCCGCCGATTCTTCCCGTCTACGTTGCGCTTCGGACGTCGGCGTATAAGCGGGGCCTCGGTGAGACTCCTCAGAAAGAGGTATCGTGGTCGTCATTTCTCGGTATGCTTGCGGTACAGTCACTTCTCCAAAGCTTTCCTCCTCGCTTGCGCCCTGGTTGATGTGGCTTCCAGCTTCTTGTGCCGTTGAGCTCCGCCGGCGGGCTCTCAGTACTAGGGCTACGCCAATAATGATTATCAAAATAGCCAACCCAATTGCAATTATGATCCCAGTACTTTGAGAAATTTGCAAGCTGCTGGGCAGGGCAAGGGACAAGATTGGCATTGTATCACCTCAGAAACTACTGTTGATTATAGATGGATGCTCATAGATAAATCCTCTGGTGCGTTGCGCAACGCGGCCGCAATGGATAGCCGTTCGGGTTATCGAAGCTTGACGGCCGGGGCTTAATTTTGCAGTTCAGCGGCGCGATCGTTTGAGCAGCGCTCAGTCAAAAACGAGACGCGCTTCAAAGAAATAGCTGGGCGCTGAGAGTGGGCGGCAAAAACAGCGGTTAATAACAAGGCTGAAACTGATCTAATCCACACATTTTTTGATGCCCTTTCGCCCCCCCTTCCGCATCCTGTCGGGAGGAGGAACCTCGAAATCAGTTTCGTGTTTTCGCTGTAACCGCGCCCGCAGGTTGCGGTGGATGCGCCAGAGCCCGGACTAGTACGCTCTACGTGCTCCTAGCGCGGAAGCCGACGGCAGGTGCGTCGACTTGCGAGCAAGGCAATGGAGAAGCCAGCGATGTTAGATGGAAACGTTTTTAGAGTAGAAGCGCCAATCGGAAGGTTGGCTTGTCTTCTGAATTGGGAGGTGTACGATGGCATTTAAGGATTCGGTTATATCAGCGTTGCTGGTTGTCGCAGTTATCATCATACTGATCCTCTTTTTGCTCCTCGGTTGGTGGATTGGGAGTTTATTGCTGCCCATGCTCGTGTTTGGCGGCTGGCTGCACATCATCGATATCATCATTAAAACGGTCGTAGGTCTGATCATAATTGGGGTTGTGATTGTAGTCGTCGGCTACATAGCCTTGAAACTCATATAGGGGGGTTTAAAACCCCAGTTGACGTTCCAGATCTTTTGGCGGCGGTGACGTGGTCAGCCCTCAGAAAATAGCTGCAGTCGTTAAGTCTGCTTCTCACGGAGGGCCCGTTCCCACCCCATTTTCAATATGTTGACGTCAATCTTAAACGGCAGACCTTGCAACGCTTGAGTTCGTTCCGGCGAGATCGGTACAGGCAGATTGGGCGGAACTGCTTTATTCTTGGATACAGCAAATACGGAGCCCCAAACGTCCATCATTTCTAAGCTTTCGATAAATGCGCCTTTGGCAACTCCTTCCTTGTACGTCTCGTCCCCAACGAACATGTTCAAATCAAACGGTTCGTAAAGTTGCATATCAGCGGCGTAATTTTGGAATAGGTCCCACATGAGTTTCTCAACCTTTCGTTCCGGGTCGCGCACGTTCAAACCTATAACCTTCCTCGCTTCTCGTCTGTTGATAAAGTGCGTGTGCGTGTACAGTTTCTCAGTCATTATTTCTACTATCTGAGTGACCTTGGCCTCGTTTTTTTCACCGCGCATATGAATCTTGAGCAAATTTGTAGCCAACATTCGGATACGCGTGTGTTGCCGGTAAACATTTCCCAACGCAAGCGGATGGACTTGCTTTGAAAGTTCATTGAAGACCTCAATTATGTGGTCCTGCTCACTAATCTTGGCAGCTTCGCGAGCAAGGGTGAGGTATGCGGTGACGTCCTCGACACTGATGCCCAGAGGGATAGCCGGATTTAGCGGATCGCGAGGATTGAACTGGTTTGCTGTAGTCGGATCGACCGAGCTAAGTGTCCCGCCCGTCCCCATCAATATTTCGTCGGCACCAAGACAAATCAGTGTTCCCGCGCTATGACAGTGATACGGCACGAGTGCAGTGAACTTGGTCGCGAACTCTCGAATGAAGTTGACCATTGGCCACGGGACGTCAGCGTCTCCTCCGCGAGTATAGATGAACAAGTCCAAATGATCGACCTCGCCCAAGCGATCTAGATGGTCGTAAACGAAACGCAAGTGCTCTTGCGACACTTGGCTACTCATCCCAGGGATATTAGCATTCGTTGGGCGGTCGCCGGTAACGTAGCAGATCATCTGGCTGCCTCGCAAGTCTTGCAGTTCCTGAATCATGTCTAGTCGTTGCTTGGTTAGCTCCGAAGCCTCCGTGAGATAGCTCATATTTCACCCTATCGGGACTTTCGTATATATACATGTCATCCTATTTCGAGCGTTTCGAGCGCGACAAACGACTGTCGCGCCCTAAGCTCTTGCAGAAGCGGCGCTCAGAGGACCAGAGTGCCTCACTTCAATTGTGCCAGAACCTGCGCGTCAGTGTATACTGCCGCTCGTGTCTCAAGATATCGCGGTAAAAGCCTTCCTCATCTCGGCGCGCTTTTCTGATGACTCTTGATGCGGCTTCAGGGCCCAGGCCTCGCGATGCTAAAGCGATGACTCCTTTCTTCCCGTGAGAAAGAACCAAGTTAGCGTTTCTATAGACTCGCCTTGTCCGCGCCTTCTCTTCGGGAGTTTTCGCTTTTTCGGACTTGGTAACAATGACTACGTCTTCATCTTCCCACGGCTTCAGTGCTGCAATCAACTTAGAGCTGCATAATGGACATTGTGGCTGCTCAGGCACGCTTGCCACGTATCGTTTCGATCTCCATTTCTTGCACGTGAGACAAAAAAGGATTACGCGATCATTCATGATCCTATTTTTGAGCGCCATGAGAATTGACCTATCTGCGTTGTCGGTTACAAGCAGATCTCGTGCGCCATAATGCCGTCGTCTGCTTAGGGGACTCAGTTTGGACGTGACGACTTGCGTGTCGCCGTCTTGAATTTCCCTGAGAAGATGGCTAGTGCGCTCCAGATCGAGTTTGTCGTGCACGATATCGCGTATCGCCTCCTCATAAACGGGAGTGTCTTTCAGAAGGTCCATCAGCTTGTTGATATTGAAATACTTTGATTCCACGTCCTTGTCGATCACGCCGAACTTTCGCGCTACGTGCGCGAGCTTCCACTTAACCAGCATGCTGTTTTTCAAAGTCATTTCAATCAACGGCTTAAGAAACTCTGGCTTTATCTGCCGGACTAGGTCTGCGACGAGTTCCGCGCTCAGCGCGTTCGGGAGTTGAAGCTGTATCCAATATGGATTAACCTCCAAAGCAACGCTGCTGCCCAAACGGGCCGCGAGCAGCGAACTGACAACGCGGCCTAAGGTCTCGTTAATCCTGTGGCCAAAGCATGCGTGTATGAGTGCGGTCTTGCCGTCGACTTCGACCACGAGCACGTTATGCGTGGGAACAACGAATTTCTTCTGTCGCCGCATCAGGTTCACCACGCGTTGCACCGTGTACGGATCCGTACAGTAATCCTTAAGAAGCCTGTGACTCACATCCTCACTTGAATTCGCTATCTGCCCGCGAAGTTTCCCAACGTCGGAAGCAACTTCGTAAGGCACTGGTATTTGCTCACCCACCCAGCTAGGGATCTCGCCGGTAGAGCTGTCCATTGGCTCAACCTTCACGCGCTGCTCGTCAATCTCCAAAATTCGCCACATTTCTCCCCTCGTAACGAACACGGCACCAGGCTCAGCAAAAGCAATCACGAACGTTTCGTCAAGAGTTCCTATCCACTTCCCGTTTATCGTGTCATAAATGCCGTAGGTTTTTTCATCGGGAATCATAGAAAGATTTTCGTAGCAGTATCGGCGCGTTTTTCCCATCATCTTAATGAGCGGTTCCGTGTCTTCGCGTTCGACTTTCAGCAGCCGTTGCTGTTGTAGCAGGTTAACCACCTCAACGAACTTCTCGAGCGTTAGATCTCGATATGGAAATGCCTTTTTGATGATTCGCAGCGCGAGTTTAGCGGGCTTAGCCCCGTTCAAGGTCATGAAACAGAGCTGATTTGCAAGAACGTCCAAAGCTTGGTAATCAGCGTCAAAATGTTCGATCGCGTTGTTTTTCGCTCGACGCGTTATCACCCAAGACTCCATGATGTCGTCCGGGTACGTTGCAATGATGGTGCCCTCAGATCTCTCGCCGACTCTGTGTCCTGCCCGTCCCACGCGTTGAAGCAGTCTCGTCACTTCGCGGGGAGAATTATATTGTATGACGTGCTCGACGTCCCCTATGTCGATCCCCAATTCCATCGAAGAGGTACAGATCAGACCTCTTTTCTTGCCGGCTTTGAATTCGTTTTCTGCCTCGATGCGTGCCTCTCTCGATAGTGATCCATGATGCACGCCAATGTCACTGCCTCGAAAAAGAGATCCAAGCACCTCAGCTGATTGTCGCGTATTTACAAAGATCAGCGTGGACTTATGCCTGTCGACTAAGTCACGCACAAAACGAGCTTGACTTGCGAGTTCTGGCGCAATCATTCTTGTTTTCGCGGCTGTGTTATCTTCACCAGTTACCTGCGGCTGCGTAACCGCAAAATCCAGCATTTTTGCGAGAGAGACCTCGAGGACCGAGAACGTTCTTCCGGTCCCGGCGAGGAAGTGGCCGATCTCCTGTGGCCGGCCGACAGTCGCGGAAAGGCCTATCCTTTGGAACTCGCCCACTAAGTCTGTCAAACGCTCAAGGCCGATTGCCAGTTGGACTCCTCGCTTTGAGCACGCAAGATCGTGAATTTCATCGATAATGACAAACCTTACGGACCGCAAGTTTTCGCGCAAACGGCGGCCCATCAGAATGGCTTGAAGACTCTCGGGAGTCGTGATCAAGACGTCAGGAGGTTCGAGACTCTGTCGCCGTCTTTCTGATTTCGTCGTGTCGCCGTGCCGAACGCCGATCGAGATTTGTAGCTGACTGCCCCACCACTTTAGCCTCGCCAGCATGTCCCGGTTTAACGCTCGAAGCGGCGTGATGTAGAGGACACATATTCCGTGGCGGTCCTCAAAGTCGAGCAGCTTACTAAATACTGGCAGCATCGCTGCTTCCGTCTTCCCGGTTCCTGTGGGAGCGACAAGAAGCAGGTTTTTGCCCCGGAGCACACTCGGAATTGCCAATTGTTGCGCTTCCGTGAGGGGGCCAAATCGACTTACAAATGCATCTTTCACGAGGGGATGCAACGAGCTTTCCGTAGACTCTTCGGGACTGCTGCTGGCAAACATAAGGATATGCATTATGATGCGAATAGTGCTTAAGATAACCCGTTCACAAAAAAATACGAAAGATTTGCTTTTCGTCCTTAATTATTAATTATCTTGAACAAACTTAAAGATATTTGAGTAAGCAATTCCGATTTAGGAGGGGGACTGCCTCTCAGTAGCAGCCGCGGCCTCAATGCATCTATGCGAGTGTGGGGGGGTAGATTATGGCGACGGAAGAATCCCTAAAGAATGGTGAACGGCGGCCTGACTGAAATAGAGCTCATTGCGATGGCATTAGAAAAGCTTCAGATAAGAAGCCGAAACATTTCGCGATATTGGCTGCGGAACAGGCGGCGTGTCAATCGCAGCCTCGAAAAAAGCGAGGTCGTTATTCTCGAAGATCTTGGATACAAATTGAATAAGTGTCTCACGGACGAATCGCGAGCCCACGAAAGTGGCAGTCACCTCTCTTCTGGGCGGTCATTCGCCATCTGAGGCAAAAAAAGGCAAAAAAAGCAGCACCCCAACCATCTATCGGGCAGGTTGGGGTTGGTTTTTACGTCAAACGTCTGTTGTCTTCTAGCAGCGTCCCGCGAACGACGGGATAATGTCCGTTCCGCAAATCTTTATGGCTTCTTCAACGTCCGGACCTGTTGGGCTGCCAATTATAACCTGCGTCACTCCGGTGTCGAGCAACCCGTCGATCTTCTTGTTGCAGGCATCTGCGTCGCCCGCTATGACGAAGGCGTCGATCATGTTATCATCCACTAACGGCCCGACATCACCCCATTTACCTGCTCCGATAGCTGCACCGATGGCTTTAGCCGTACCGAGTGGAATACCGTGTCTCTCGAGCACAGGCGGCGGAGAGCCCATCGTAATAAACGCAGCAACCATCTTGGCTGATTTGCGTGCCTTCGCCAAATCAGGCCCGACAGAAAACGCCGTGTATGCACCCACGTCGAAGTCGCTCATCGACCTTCCACTCTTTCCAACTCCCTCTTCGATGTTTGGCACTGCCGCGACGTAGTCTTTCTCGTTGGAAGCGTTGATAAGCACTCCGTCAGCGATTTCGCCGGCAGTTTTAAGCATGCCAGGACCTTGCGCGCCCATGTAAAAAGGCACCTTGTCCTTCTGTGGTCCGGTAAAGTCAAGCTTTGCGCCGGTCACTTTTATCGTCTCACCGGCAATATCAACGCTGTTACCGGCTAACAGCTTGTAGACGACTTCTTTGGCCTCCTTAATTGCACTCAGGGGCTTCTTGATATCCCAGTTGCCACTCCAGATTGCAGGCGCCGGGAACCCGAATCCCATTTTGTCAAATGTCGCTTTGTCACCGGGACCCATGCCCAAGTTTACGCGCCCGCCTGATACTTCGTCAATAGTCGCTATCGCATTAGCCGTTAACAATGGGTTTCTCGTGAAAGGATTTGTGATTCCGGTGCCGGGCCGTATAGTCGACGTCTTCAGCGATATGAGCGTCAGCATCGGATAGACGTTCCTGTTGTTAAAGTGGTCAGTAATCCAAGCGTATTTAAAGCCGTTGTCTTCTGCCAACTTCACCCTGTCTGCGCACTGATTCGGCGGCATATTCGGCACAAACTCTATACCAAAATTTATTTCCCTAGCCATTTTTTCACCAACCATAAACTCAGTAGGTTTATGTAACCCCTCAAATACAAC
>DASPOC010000065.1:0-6458 GCA_035626195.1 Bathyarchaeia archaeon
AGCTCCCATTTCATCGGCCGCACGAGTGAGCTTGGATATCACGTTTTGAAGTTCTTCGCCGAAAATAGCGGCGTTGACATCGCCCACGTGAAGACCGACGGCAGATTGGGACAGACCCTTGCTCTTGAGATTGGCGAGCAACGGATCAACGTCATGCTCAACGACGTCGGCTCGAACTATGACTTTGCTTTCGACAGCCTGCGCGATACCGATCTCGAACTCATCGAAAACAGTGAGCTCGTGACCGTGCACGATTGGGGGACCAACGTCGTGGGCGGCACCGATCTTGCCGTGAAGACGTTCGCCTACGCGAAGCAATACAATGTGAAAACGTACTTTGACTCAGCTGACCCGAGCCCCCGCGTCCACGACCTCGCCGAACTCTATGAAAGCGTGATCGCGAGTACTAACCTTGATATGATGAGCCTCAATCAAAATGAGCTCGAGAAGCACACCGGCGAGGCCACCCTTGAGCGCGCGATCGCATTCAGGCATCGAGTCGCCTCACGTGTGGATTACCACACCCCCTGGTATGCGGCGTCGATCGACGACAGCGTGACGGCATTCCCCGCGTATGACGTAGAGCTGCACCGATCCACCGGCGCCGGTGATGCTTGGAACTCAGGCAACATCTTAGGTGAGCTGCTCGGTCTGGCCCCCGCACTGCGCCTGTGCCTCGCGAACGCGGTGGCGGGCTACTACGTATCGAGCAGACGCGGGGTCCATCCCACCATCGATGATCTGGTAGCGTTCGTTAAGACTGAGAAACTACGCCGCTTGCCGCCGGAAGTCGCGCACGTCGCAAAATAGACACTAATACCGCAAATTCGGTGCGATGCAAATTTTGTCGTGAGACGCGGATATCACGAACGTCGTTATGGCGTACGACGAGTGACGAACGCACGACTGTTATTCGTCCCGCTCCACGCCAATTTCAGAATAGAACCTGCGCGTAACGACCTCTTCGACGAGGCGGAGCAGCGTCTTTCGATCCCTGACGCCCGTGAAAACGCCGAGGGGAATCTGCGCGGCAGCGGCGTTTGAATGACCGCCTGCTGAGCCGATGTCGCCGAATGCTTGGCTCATGACGGCGCCGATATTGACGCGGATGTCCTTGCTCCGCGCGGATATGTGTATCTTTTCTTCGTTGAGCCCGAAGATGGCGACAGCCGTTACCCCCTCAAGGTTGAGCACGTAGTCGGCCGCCTGCGCGAGCGCATCTACATTGTGCATAAACCCGACGCACGAGACAAGGTAGCTTCCGGTGATGTGCTTGTTATGAATGGCCTCGCCGATTATGTCAAGTGTTTCCATTGACATCGTCGGTGATTCAATCTGATTGAGAATCTCTCTATCGGAGAGCTGCATGAGCTTCATTGCAGCGGCGAGATCTGCCGGGGTCACATGCTTTTTGTAGTCCTGGGTATCGATGCGTATGCCATACAGCAACGCCGTTGCGAGCCGCTTGTCGATGTCAATGTCGAGCTCTTCGAGGTAGTTCGTCAATATCGTGGCCGTTGATCCCACGTCCCTGATATCGGTGTACAGGACGCGTTGTTCGGGAACCCCATGATGGTCTATGATGATTCCGACTTTGTCCAAGCTTGTCAGTGGGTTATTCGCCCCAGGCGTCCCAGTATCGACCAAAGCGAGCATGTCGTACTCGTTCGCATCAACCTCGTCGACGTGGAGTAAGTCGATGTTGAGCAGGTTTACAAAGGCTCTGTTTTCCTGTCTGCTGATCTCCCCGTGGTACATTATCGCGGCTTCCGTGTGGACGCTCGCGGCGATCTGTACGAGTGCGAGTGCGCTTGCGATGGAGTCGGGATCGGGGTTATCGTGGACTAGTATGCCGAGCCTATTTATACTTTTGAGGATTTCGTGAAGTCGATTCGCAGACCGCTGCGATTCTGCTTTGTGAAGATCGTACAACGTGGCGATCGCGATAAGCGCGGATGGATACACAACCGCGTCGGCCCCCAACTCTTCAAGCTTATCTTTGCTCAGCGGATCCGCGGCTCGGACGATCACAAAAACGTCTGGCTTCCTCTCCTTGATCACGCTCAGCGCCTTGGTGTTCGCTTCGACGTCAGAGCTGAGAATCATAACGATCTCGAGATCAGGCGTGAGCAGCTCGCTGATGACCCCCTCTTTTGTGATGTCGCCGACGTGCGCGTCAAAATTCTGGTCACGCAGCGTCTCGACTCGTTTCGCGTTCTTGTCGATGATAGTAAACATCCTGCCGCGTTGTGCGAGTTCCTTGGCCACAAGAAAGCCGACGCTGCCTGAGCCGAGTATGGCGTACGTTATCCGTTCGTCAATTTTGAGAGGTATGCCTTGCTCCAAGCTTGTCGAATTATAAGCCGAAATAAGCCACCACCTGCTTTTTGAGCTTGCTGGACTGAAGCGTCAAATTTAGTTTGGGTAACGTATATATGTGGAAGAGGTATAAGAGCATATGCCAAATACGGGCCGGTAGCTTAGTCAGGCAGAGCGTTGGGCTCTTACGGTACTCTTGTTGTGACCTGTTGACCAGAGATACCCAAAGGTCGAGGGTTCAACTCCCTCCCGGCCCGCGTGCTTCCGGGGCTGTGGCCAAGTCAGGAATGGCGACGGGCTCCAGCGGTAAAAGTTCTCGATATGATGAACAACGGGTCAACTGATGACTCGGGGACGCTTGAGTCAGGTGATGTCCCGTTGGAGCACTGATCGGAGAGACCCGTCGATCGAGAGTTCAAATCTCTCCAGCCCCACCTTTTTTTTTGCTGGGAACACGGCGAATCGGCGCTTGGCTCGGTGTAAATCGGCTTACTAAGCTTTTTTGGGGAAGCATCGTAGCGCATTGCTTCGTAGCATCCGCATCAGTAAGCTGTTCTTGAATTGAAGCCTTCGATGTCGACGAATGCGCTCTCGTGAGCTGCAAAGTGACCAAAACGTTAAGTATGTATAAATCTTACTCTAGCTCGAGAGTCCCGTGGTGTAGTGGTCAATCATGCGGGCCTTTGGATTCACGTGGTCGTGGTACATTGACCACTGATAGAAGAAAGCCCGCGACTGCGGTTCGAATCCGCACGGGACTATACGCTTTAGGCTGCGCCGAGGTGGGCCAGCTTGGTTATCCCACGGCCCAGTAGAGCTGTTTTATGGGTATTTTTCGCCGAATAAAACTCAAAATGAGCTTATTTGTGAGAGCAAAAAAGAGCTGAAACTGAAGATACCCCCCCATAACACGAGCAATCACTGACGTCGCTGGCGCTTGACTACGTGGAGGTAGAACTGACTGATTACGTTGCGTTTCACTACACAGGCTTACGTGTGGGAACTATTCTGTGGATTAATAAGTGTTCGGTGACATTCTGGAACCTCACGAAAGGTTTGATAAATCAGAGCGAATAGAAGCGTTCAGGTGAATACGTTCTTTTCAAATACACGGGCAACTACTCAGAACGGAAGATGCTCAACTTTGCCAAAGCGTTCTAGCATTATCTCACGAAAACACGGTTCAATACGCGGTTCAAGGAGTTTGACCCGTTCTTAAACTGCCCAAATCGGTCAAGGAAAGCAAGCGGATAACACAGCGCGTCGTAACCACAGACGATATCAAAGATGCTTTGTTCGCCATAGATGAAGGCGGTGAAAGCCGCGAGTTTACAACATGGCCGCCAAAACTAAACGGCTCTTGTGCTGTTCGGAGTACACGCCGGGCAACGTCCTTATGCGACTGTGCCTAGACTCACGGTCGGGCAGTTTCGTCGCGCTGTAGAGCGCGGCAATCCTGTGCTTGACGTGCTGGCTCAACAGAACAAAATAAGCTGCAACACTATGTACCGACATCATTCCGTTGTAGTAGCAGTGACACCGCTTCTGGAAGGCAGGAATCGAAAAGACGACATTCGCATATTTGCGCACGAATACTTCGACAAATGGGCCAAGAGAACAAGATTTCATTAACGCGCGGCGAACATTTCTTCTGCGGTGATAGGAGAAGATTCGCCGAGCAACTCGGAGACATCATTTAACAGGACCAGTCAAATCGCGCTTACGTGCTGACTCACGGCGTATCGGGAGTCGACTGGCGCTTTTACAAGCATCTGCTTCCTGATTCGGTTTATGACGTTTATATGAAATACTGCGGCGGAGGCTTGTCTCGGACTCTTCAAAGGTTTTGGTCTTTACCTCTTCAAGTGCACAGCTTAGCAAGTCAGCTTCGCCGTCCGTCAAAACTAACGCCTTAGCGAGCATTTTCTCCCTCCTATTCGATGCTAATCACATGTACTGCATCTCGAATGCATGTTCGGTTTTTCTCGTTGACGATAATAGCCTCAAAATGCCTGTGATTCTCAGAGCTTAGCGCCAAACAAGCTTCAAAAGGTAGATGGTCGCCGGGCTAGTCTTTGACATGGCGCGGACCGCAATAGAACTCACAATACGGAACGTGCTCCACGTCGCCACGCAGCCTGTAGTGAGTGTATTTCTCGCACCTTTGGCAGTTCATCATATTTGCGTAAGATGAACGGCAGCGTAAAGACGTCTGCCCGTGCGCGGTGGAAATAACCGCGGACAAAACGAAAACGCTTAAGCTGTCACGCCGCCGTTTTAGTCTTTTGATTTGTGTTTCCGTCACAGGGGGTGGATCCATAAATGGACGAGCAAAAGTGTTGCAGATACTGTCTGGCTGCTAATCCGATAAGAGCCAGTTTTTGTGCAAACTGCGGTAAGACGTTTATGAGGCCGACATCGCCGCCGTCGGCACCCCCTCCGTCAACATTGGTTGTAAGGTCGGCACCCCCTCCGTCGGCACCCCCTCCGTCAACCTCTCAGCCGCCGTCGGCACCCCCTCCGTCAACCTCTCAGGGGGCATCAGGCTATCAAAGGCCATATGCACCCCCGCCAAAGCCACAACGGCGATTTAGGAAGCGATACGCCTTGTACGGTTTTGTAGTTCTCATTGTGTTCGGCATGGCAGTAAGTGCACTTCAAGGCCCGTCTCAGAATACTCAATCAAATGCTTCGACGACGCCAGCACCGAGCGCACCGAGCAGTACCGGGCATGACCCGCTGCTATTAGCTATTGCAACGAACATTCAGAGCACCGATAGCGCATATAATCCGACGATAACGTGGGGAACCGGGGGATTTTCCGTGGATGAACATTGGGTTATCGGAGGGGTCGAATATACTAGAAACCTAGGGTTTACAAACGACAGAAGCACCGCGAACGCGACAGCGGACTTTAATAGTCTCACTACGACGATGGCCCCTGATGGAGTTAGTTCTGAGAAAGTCGTTAACGACGGGCACGAAACACAATACGCTCTAGCCGAGGAAACAGCGGCGCTCGGTCACGCACCGACAACCATTAAGGATATAACGTGGCATTACAGCGAGGGCCCAGTAGCATATTATGAGGTAATTCAATACGACCACGTTGTAATATTCATAACTCAAAACCTACACATAGACGACCCATCGGCTCCGGTCACTCCGTAACCCCGTTCTTTTTTCTTTTTCTCGAAAACATATAACGGAGCGTATACAAGAGGACGATTTAGGATACAATTTTCGTTGTTTTGTAAACCCGTTAAGGCGGCCCCTGATTGCGTTTTAATTTGTTTTTCGGCGTCGGTTGCTTGTGTTAATTTCATATCTTTAACTGGCTGGTTTGTCATCCTTAGATATATCACCGCTTGCTGATCCCGAAAAATGGGGCGCGTTCCGTCGTTATTTTCCCGTGACGGCCGGGCGGAAGTATCTTGAATGTACAGAGGAAAAAAGCCCGCATTTTCCGGATGATAAACACCCTGGCAAAATGGCCGCATCACCAGCGCAGCTGAAATGGCACAGTAAAGCTATTACGCGGCCTCAGTATCCGCTAACTCTCTTTTTAAGTCCTCGACTTCGTGCCTACGGGCGGGCCACTTTGAAATATTCTTCTAAAATCTTAGCGACTAAGCCGGACCTACCCAACGGCCTTCCGGTACATATGCTTCTACGCCTAGCTTCTACGTGTAATCGATTAATAAGAGAGCTATCAATAGTGAAGTTAACCTGGGGCATAAGAGCAGCTTAAAATACACCGGATTTAACCGCCCCGATTTGGTTCTAGCTGGCCGTACTAGGCTCATATCATCCTTGTAGGGGTTCACAGTCGCCTTGAGTTGGTCTGCGTGTAAAAAAGAGGTAGTCGGGTATTTGCGCGACCTAAATGCGCTGGGCCCCACACTTGCGGATGTACGTCCCTGTTCGTCTATCGGGTCGCGTCGCTTAGCTGACTGCGTGGTCCCGATGACACCGAATGCAACTGCGTACCATGCAATCAATTAGCGTTCCTTCAGCTCAGAAATAAGGCCATAAGGCCCCCAATGACGAACGCCAGTACCCAAGAACTAATAAGTCCTAGTGCGCCAAACAAAAAGCCAACCCAAGTAACTTGCGCAATAACCTCAATAACCATAATG
>DASPOC010000066.1:0-4164 GCA_035626195.1 Bathyarchaeia archaeon
AGGCTCCGCAGTCAGAACGCCTGCGGAACGGTCTTAGTTACGTAAACTTCATGCTGTTCGGCAGGCACGTCGCTAAGCTCGATCGGCTCATCGCTTCGATCGATCTCGTGCCCGGCGAGGACGCGAGCGCGACCTACGCCAAGATCGATCGCGAGCTGCCGAAGCTGAGCGAGGCCTGGTATCAGCACCTCGGCTCCTCATTGCTCGCTGGGTCGATCGTAGGCGCGCTGCCCCAGATCCTCGCCAGGGACCAGCAACCGACCGAGCAGCAGAATGCCGAAGTCGCCAGGCTGCTCGCGGGCGCCGAGGACGTGGAGAGCTACGACATCGCCGCCGGCATCGATCGCATCGTCGCAGCACTCGTCGAACACGACGGATCGGAGCTCGATCGCTTGCTCGCGCTCGACGCAAAAGCGGCGGATAGCTTCCTCCGTCGCGAGGCGAGCGCTCCGGCGCGTCGTGAATACGCTGCGTACCTCGAACGTCACGGCCATCGCGGCGAGCGCGAGTTGGAGCTACGCGAGAAGGAGTGGGCCGAGGATCCAACGCCGATCGTCGAGGCGGTGCTCTCCGGTATCCGCGCACTGCGTGTGGGACACGTAACGCCGCCCAAGGCCGAGCAACGCTCCGTGCCGCGGACGCTCGCACTGCTCGCCAGGATCGGGCACCGCAGCATCCGCGCCCGCGAGGTGTCCAAATCACAGCTCGTCCTGGTCACCTCGTTCTTCAAGCGCGCTTACCGCACGCTCGGGCGTCAAATGGTCGACGATGGTCTACTGCCCGACGACGACCTCGTGTTCTTCTTGCAGCATGGCGAGCTCGGCACGCTTCTGCGCGACCTGGATTCAGCTCTCGTCGCGAGAGCGCTCGCGCGGCGCGAAGTGCTGCCCTACCAAATGAAGCTTGTTTTTCGTGAGACCTACCGCGCCTGCAATGCCGACCCGATCGATCCGCCGCTTCCAGATGGCCACGGCATCCTCTACGGCAATCCCGTGAGCCTCGGCGTCGTCCGCGGACGCGCGCGTGTCGCGCTGACGCTGGCCGAAGCGAGCGAGGTTCAACCAGACGAGATCCTGATCGTGCCGGTCATCAACGTCGGATGGACGCCTAGCTTCGCCACGATCGCTGGGTTTGCGAGCGACGTCGGCGCTGCCCTCTCGCACGGCGCGGTCGTCGCCCGCGAGTACGGCATTCCCACGGTGGTCAATCTGCGCAACGCCATCCGGACGTTTCACACCGGCGACCTCGTCGAGCTTGACGGGGATCACGGCGTGCTGCGACGTGTTTCGGAGGACTGAGCGTCCGCGCTTATTCTGCAGCTTTCGTGGGAGTGTCTACGTATCCCGTTCAGACTTTTGTACAACAATGCTGGAATTAATAACTGGGTTTTAAGCGCTTGAGCAGGCTCACGCACAATTCTTGACAGAAGGCACTAGCTCGGTTGCCTCTGTTTTTACAAGGCGATGCGATCATCTTACGCGTCGCTACGGGGCAAATCATATACAGATCAGCTCTTTGTTTTTGACGATGGCGAACATTAGATAAGAGCGAGGTCACGATGGCGCTGTCAGCGATTCAAGCGCGGGAGGCTTGCGTCGTTTTGGTCAAGGAATAGAGCTTTAGTCCTGTCACTTCAATCCAGATCCACGGCAATGCGAGGAATATCCTCTGAGCAGCACCAGGGTAGTCCGTGCTTGAAGAAAACCAAACCAAAATAAGTGACAACAATCCGCTTATCAATGAATACGTTCGATATCTGCCCCAAACAGCGTTATCTTTGCCTCTTAATCCGTTCCAGACCAGCAGCTGGGCTGCTATGATCGAAAGGAATGCAGCGGAACTTGCCAGCGTATGCAGGCCCCCCGCAAGGTAGTCTTCAGGAAATACGCCAGCCAACAATATCCCAAGACCGAATATAACTACGAGCAATACGCCAGCTTTCATGGCCCTCCCTTGTGGCGCCGGCAAGCCGCCTCGAAGCCCAAGCGCGAAGCCGATCGACAGAAGACCAAAAATAACGAAATTTGTGTTTTGGATTATCGCATAGGGGCCGACGCCGAGGTCGCTGATAAAATTGTGGGTCTCGCTATACCCCGGCCGTAGAAGACTTGCTACTATCACCAGAAGCGTAAAGAGTATCGGCGCAAGAATGCCACAAGAAGCTAAGAGTCGCTGCTTGTTTTGCGTTTGCGTGAGCCTCCAAACCTTATTATTCATCTCTGATTTTTCCCCTCTGGCTGCAGGTTCTCGGAAAAAAGGAGTAAGATAGAGAGTGCCGTTGGCGGCTACATCGAGATTAAAAAAGGCAGCTATTCTCTTAGATCTTTCGGTATAACTCTGTAGATACGGCTCTCTTGTGCATTAGCTTTAGCGTTTGCGATCAAGTATAGTGACAATTGCGACGCGCGGCACATAGGGATCAGCGCTCAACTGCTGTCGCTCTCTTCGAATATGTATGGAGAACAAGGGGCGAAGAAGCGCAGGGCTTGCTTGATCACAACCTGCTCTCGATATATCCATCACTGTCTACACTAATAGCAAGAGATCTGCAAAAAAAAGATCGTGCCAAAACAGCACTTTCCTAGTAGTCTTATAAGCGAGACACTGTTTACTTATCGTTTCTTCAATGAGCTTCTCATCTTTCTTTTTTTGGCTTCACTTTCGGCACGTGTTGTGGCTCAATGATCACCTGTCAACTTAACTTGCTACCTGTGCAAGCGATTCATGTCCAGATCTATAAAGACGGGAAGAAACAGACCATCTACAACCTCTTTGCTGTCTATCCACATAGTGTTACTAGAAGAGCTGATAGAGAGCGTGGAACATACGCGGAGCGACGTACAGCCCAGGTATGTGGTCATTTACGGCGCCGCGTGTAGTGACTGCCTCAGCATAGCTAAAAAGCTTGAAGGGTCGTACCTACGGACTTTTGCGCTCGAGTTGAAAGAACAGCTTGCTGAGACACTCGCTTTATTTGTCGTGTCGATTCTGACTCAGCCGCGTGGGGGCTTAAATACTGAAAGTGATACGGGGCCACGTCTTCCCCAGATCATTGAAGTGTGCAGCGGGTGATGTGCACACACTACGCAGAGGTGTTTGCGATTTCTGTGCTCGAAATCTATGAAGACCGTAAGTGCGAAGAGCGTGGCGACGGCAACGTCGACACTACAAGGAAAACAGGTTTGCGTGTGACATAAGCGCCTCGTAAAAGATTTGACGCTTAGCAAAGCAGAAGGAGCGTGGATAAAGATTGCGGATTAAAGGCGACCGCCACATGGGCGTCACTCATAGGTAAGTCGGTCTGAAAGTCAGGCTTATATAGGGGTGCGTTTCAGCACCAGAGGGCTTTGAAATGCGCTACGGAGGGGTATTCTGTCGGTCGAACGAGACACGCAAGCCTTTCAGAGAATGAGGATGGTGACTGTTACGAGGATCGCGCGTCCATTTTTTTTCTTATTTTTCCCAGCTGGTTGGGTGCCCCAAGCGTCCCACATCTTTGTAATGCTATTCTGTCGATTCTCACTTTCATGGTAACATAAATTTTGGAGACGTAGTCTAGAAGAGTTTTTTGGACAATATGTTCAGCGCTCACGGCGCGGTTTACCGCCGGGTTGGAGATGTGGCGCGAAAAATAAGGTACGTATTCTAGCCGCCGGCTGAACAACTGTCGACCTGTCCAGTGATTTGCCCTCCCGGAGATACCCCACCAAAAGTGGATCACAACCACAACTTTTATTGCCGATCACCCCATTTTTCAGGCGAATGAAGAACACATGGATGCTGGCCGGACTATTTGCCGTAGCAGTTATTCTTTCGGCTGGATGCATTTGTTCTGTAAACGCACAGTCTAGTGGTTATCAAGCCCAAGGGTTGGCGTACGACGGGACATATTATTACTATATAACAAACGCAGGAATCTACAAATATGATTCTAACTGGAACCTTGTCACGTCGAATACCAATGCCGCTGGGCAAGTTGGGTCGGGCGTTGACCACATGGGGGATGGGGCCGTCTATAACGGGGTGCTTTATGTTGTAGCTGTTAATGGTAACACGAATAATCCATATTTAGGAATGTGGGACACAAGCAACCTGAACTTTAAGCGCTCTGTTAATATAGCTACGGTACCTGGGAATCCCTTCACCGGAAGGCAAACTTCTGCA
>DASPOC010000067.1:0-4865 GCA_035626195.1 Bathyarchaeia archaeon
ACCTACTGGACAAACTACACGCTTCGTAACGCCGGGGTACTGCGTGGAGCGTTCCTCAACCTCCCGCAGGACGGGCTGTACTTCCAGTCAAATACCACGGCGACCTACGTTCCGGACTCCGGCGCGCACAACTACGTGCTACACTTTGCGAACAATAGCACCCCGCCTGTTAACGCGTTCTGGTCGGTTACAATGTACGACAGCCAAGGCTACCCCATGCCCAACCCACTTAACCGATCGACGATTTCGCCGCACCTCGGCAATTTGACGTACAACCCGGACGGATCGCTCGACATCAACATTTAAAAAAGCGCGGTGCTAACAAAGAATCCAACTGGCTCCCCGCTCCGTTAGGCGCATTTTATCTTATGTTGCGTTTGTACTGGCCACAGGAGTCCTTGCTGAACGGCTCGTGGGTGCCGCCGGCAGTGCTGACGGTGGGTCCAGTACAATGACAACAAATGCCACGACGTCGGCATCATGAGTAGACGCCGACCGTTCTAGGAACACAGCCGCGAAACTGAGCGTGCGTTTGAGTATTTAACGGTAGGCTGACGGCTACATTGACGCGAAACACGTTTTTTCAGGCTAGACCACCAATAGGCCCTGACGCACGCACCGCAATGTTTATACAACGTGACGGAAATATTAAATGGATTAAGCTAAAATAAGGTGAAATAAGGTGATAAATTACATTGAACAGCCAAGTTGCATAGAGGTGCACTATATGCGCGACAACAAGACGCAAACAGGGGCGGTATGCGTAGCACTGAGCAAGAACATTGGGAGAAAAGAGCGCAAGGTTGACCTAATCTTTATGCCAGAAGAGGAAGGCGCGTTTTCGGTGAGGAGTACCACTGAACTAATAAACATTCTCGCTCACTGGAAGGTGTCATTTGACGAGCGAAAGCGGGTCTTTGACTTCGTTGCTGGGCGGTTGCGCGTGCTCGCCGGTGAGGAGGCATAAGCATAGTCAAATCTTAGAGGAGCCACGATGCAACGCACTGAATCCACTGGCGACGTGCGTTCCACGCGCGCGAGAGGGTATAAAGGACTGTCAATGGAGGGAGTCATAGCTCGTTGGTATGACAAAAACGCCCGAAAGAGTACGCCGGAACAATACGCGAGGTGGGCAAACACGGTGGCAGAGAACGTCGCAGAGGGCGATAGTGTCCTCGAAGTTGCTCCCGGCCCCGATTATTGGCAATAGCGCTCGCAAGCGCGGACACTGCAACGTCGTCGGACTGCCATCAGTAGAACCTTTGTGGAGATACGAAGAAGAACGCAACAGCGGGAGTCGAAATAGCTGTCGAATTTCGACAGGGAGATGCCGCACACAAGCCGTTTGATGATGACTTGTTTGACTTCATCATCTGCGCAGGCCGTTATTTTTAGAAGCTTAGCCCATCAGCGCGTTTTTTCGACGCATCAAGTTTGCCAGCAAAAGACAACACTTCAGCTATCAAGAGCTGCTCGGATACGCAGTTTGTTAAATTCTCAAATTGAACTGAACGGAAGAAGGCGAAAGGAATGGTAAGAGGAACGATAAAAAAAGTAGCGATTGTTTGCATCGCGCTCTTTCTTGTGACTGTTCTGGCAGCAGGGCTTGCTGGCAGCATCCCAACTCAAACGGCAAGTACCCCGTCAACGGCCAGCGCGGCGACGGTCAAATCGACAACGGCAGCGCACCCGCTCTTTCTTTCATACGAGCAACCGACGATTCTTCAGCAGCAATCCTACACTGGCCCGTTCGTAGGCAGCATTAAGTCAAACGTCTATCACTATCCGTGGTGCTCCGAAGCCAAAAAGATCTTACAACAAAATCTCGTCCAATTCGCCACGGTTGGGGACGCCTGCGCCGCAGGCTATCGACCGTGCGAGGTCTGTAACCCGCCAGCGTGTGGTTCGCAAACGGCAATGATAACACTGACGCCAACGATAACGCCGAGAAAGAGGGCTTACTCAGCCATCAAAGACGTCAACACTACACAGCGTTTGTGTTATTAGGCGCATACACACGACAGCGAAGCTTAGCAACGATCTCAAAGCTGACGGTCGGACAGTTTAGAGAGGCACTCCGATCTGACAAGCCATGTATCGAGGTGAAGGCATCACAGGATAAGATCCTGATGCAGCATTACGCGCCCCCATCCACAAGTGATCCAAGAGATTGAGCCGCTCTTGGACGGCAGAAGCGATGATGGATCTATATTCGAATACCTCTCACTCTTACAGTGGGTAAAGCGAGCGAAGAGGCCGCTTACACGGATAGCGACTCACTTCACGTTAGGAGATCTTAGAAAGTTCGCAGAACAGGACGGGGATATTGTTGGATGGGATCAGTCAAACAGAGCTTACATAATGACGCATAGTGTCAGCGGAATCGATTGGAAGCACTACAAGCATCCGCTGCCTGATTCGGTTTATGACGTTTGTATGAAGTATTGGGCAGAGGTAAGCTTAAAAATCTGAGCTAGGCGCGCTAATGCAATTTTAGGTGTTTCATCACTCCATTACACTTAAAGAAAAAGAATGTGGGGAGGTTAGCTGCTCCTCCTCACTGCGTATGCGGCGATTACGAGTCCGAAAAAAACGAGTCCGACAAAAGCGAGCATGAAGTCGAAGCAGGGCGTCGCACTCTGACTTATGGCCGCACCTGCGTTGCCGATGGCGTACACGTTGCCGTCATTGCTGCCCACATACACGACGCCGTTGACGACGGCGGGGGAGGACCACACGTGGCCTCCGGTCGTGTAGTTCCATAGTTTCGCCCCGGTGTAGGCGTTGAGGGCGTATGTATTGTTGTCCAAGCTTCCCATGTAGACCACGCCGTTCGCGACGGCGGGGGAGGAGTCCACGTAGCCTCCGGTCGTGTAGTTCCACTTCAGCTGTCCGTTCGACAGCACCGGCCCCACGACCGGGCCGTAATCGCCCGTGTGCTCGGCGTCGTAGCGGTACTGCATCGTATCGTACTGTGCTGCCGCAGGAACGATTACAACGCCTGCGAATAGCACGGTAACAAGAAGGATGACTACAGACAATAAGACGATTCTGTATGTGCGCATGATTGCCTCACAAGCGTTTAGACGCTCGCTAACGCGTCAGAGGATACCATAAAGTTTTCTAACTGTGCTGACTCTGACCCACGAATCGATTTTTGTTTTTTTTTAAACTGCAACAAAGTATCAGTTGCCCGCGCGCACCATCTATCGATCCTTATATGCGCCGAGCGAAGCGAGGCGATCAAAGCTGTTAAGATACGTGTCCGTTCGATGAGTTCTGCGGGGATATACTTTGAATTTTTTTTGAGGCAGTAAACATGGCAGATACGTGTCGGTGTCCGTTCGCGCCGCCTTGCCTACCGATAATCGTGCCCAACACACGGCGCTTTCAGTAAAAATTTTATTGCCAGGAATGAGTTTATAAAACTGGTGAAAAAATTGACTGAACACCAAACAGGGGGAAAACGCAGGCAAATCGTTAACATAATAGGGTATACAATCTTCATATTAATCGCTCAGATGTTTGTTCCTGACTTTGTTGTTCTTGGGCTTCTATTTAATGTGCCTACAGAACCGCTCAAGCTCCTAGCCCTTGTAGGAATTGTCGGAACAATATCTTTCATGGCATGGTATAACTACAAAAGAAAACAAGAGACAGACTTAATTCAAAAACCATCACAAGTTGAAATTGAGCCATTAATAGTAAAGATCCAAAGAATAGAAAGCGAATTAGAAGAGCTAAAAAAAAGTTTAATGTGATTGAAAATGGTTGATTTTTTTAAGCAATGTTTCACGCAAGTTTCCTTAGTCTCATACCACAATCAATTTTGGTTAAAATTTTATCCAACTTTCCATAGCTGCACGCCCAGCATATATAATACCGGCAACTGTTGATGTCACAGAGCAGATCAAGAAGCTCGGAGAGCTGCGTGACCAAGGCCTTTTGACCGAGCAAGAATTTGATTCAAAAAAAACAAGAACTGCTGGCACGAATGTAAAAGCCCATGCGTCTGACGTGCGCAGGATTCAGTGTCTTATCGTTGCTTAGCGTGTTCCTTTCGACCACAAGCTCACTTTGATGATCGTGTGAACCGAATCTTATGTGACAGTCATCTGTGCCGCGCTCTCCGATGGCTGATAGATGCTGTCGCCTGAGTAGCGCAGTGTGACGTTATACGTGCCCGCACTCAGGCTGCTTGCGTTAAGGAACGCTGTAGAATAGCAATCACTAGAACCTCCCGACGATACCGTCCCAATTGACGTGCCGTCTGGTCCTATAACGGTGACTGTTCCATGGCCGCAAATCAAGATCCCTGACGCGGCTAATACGTTGATCCCTAAGGTGGGGAAGCTCTTACTAACCTTCGGAACATTGTCGAACCGAATCGAGGTAGCGCTCTTTGTGGCTGCAGGCGTAGGTGTTGACGTTGGTGTTGGACTAGTGCAACCCGCTATCGAGAGCGAAGTAATCATCAGAAGAACGACCATCGCAGTTACTTTTTTGATCGTATATTTCGCCTCATCTGGTTCGTGGAAAAACAAACTTACCACTGTAAGAAGACGGTGACATACGTTAAACATTGTGCGATTGAGGTTGATTTCGGAGCATGTGCGAACCGTTCGATCTGGAGATGGAGTTAGATTTAAAGAAGGTGGAGAACTGGTTGGCACACCTTGGCCTACATCCATATACACACATTCACGCGTCAGGTCATCTGAACTACGATGCCATAATACTCTGCAGCCACAAAAGAGCAAATAATAAAATTAAAACAGATCAAGTGGGCATTCGCCATCGAGATAGACGCACGCACAAAACTGTGTTTGCATACACTCGTAACAAATGATGTCATCTATAGGTTC
>DASPOC010000068.1:0-8708 GCA_035626195.1 Bathyarchaeia archaeon
ACTCCGGTCGCTTCTCGATCGAGAGCACGAAGAAACTTATTTCCCTCTCCTCATACCGGAAAATGAGCTCCTTAAAGAATCGGAACACATCAAAGGATTTGAGGAAGAAGTCTTCTGGGTGACCCGAGGCGGTTTCACGGAACTCGACGTGCCGCTTGCACTGCGGCCGACTTCAGAGACCGCAATTTATCCGATGTTTAGCATTTGGATACGTTCGCACGCAGATCTTCCACTGAGGATGTACCAGATCGTCAACACTTTCAGGTACGAAACGAAACATACCCGGCCACTGATCCGCCTGCGAGAGATTACCAGCTTCAAAGAGGCTCACACCGCCCACGCCTCTTGGGAAGAGGCGAAGAAACAAACCGAAGATGCAGTAGCGCTGTACAAAGAGTTCTATGACAGGCTTGGTGTCCCGTACATCGTCTCGCGTCGGCCGCAGTGGGACAGATTCCCCGGAGCCGATTTCACGATCGCGTTCGACACCCTAATGCCCGATGGGAAGAGCTTACAAATCGGAACGATTCATCATCTAAGCACAAACTTCGCAAAGACGTTCGATATCACATACGAAGATCGCTTTGGCAACCAGCAGTTCGTCAATCAGACGTGCTACGGAATTTCGGAGCGCTGCATCGCTGCCGTCATTTCAGTTCACGGCGACGACAAAGGGCTGGTGCTACCTCCTGAGGTAGCGCCCGTTCAAATTGTTCTCATCCCCATCATCACTGCCAAAGCCAATTCCGAAGCGGTGTTGAAGGCGTGTAACGAGCTCAAACATGAGTTGTCGCAGTACCGCATCGTTCTTGACACGGGTGATACCCGGCCAGGCGCCAAGTTCTATAAGTGGGAAAAACAGGGGGTTCCCGTGCGCATAGAGGTCGGCCCGAAAGACATTTCAAAACGCGCCGCAACGCTAGTGCGACGGGATACGGGAAAGAAGGAGCTCGTCAAGCGTTCTAAACTACAAGCGCGAGTCGCTGAAGTGATGACTGAAGTACTCAATACCATCGCTGAAAGGGCGCAAGCGGTTCTGCGTTCACACATTGTGGCCATAGAAACTCCCGAGCAAGCAAAAGGCATGAAAGGCTTCTTTCAGATCTCGTGGTGCGGCTCCGAGTCATGTGGCCTGCGGCTTCAAGAGCTGAGTGAAGCTGATGTACTGGGAGAGGCCGAGCCAATGGAGGGCCGGTGCGCCGTATGCAAAATGCCAACGAACGTACGAGCCTTTTTAGCGCGGCCATACTGATACAGTCTCCGGGTCAAGCCTATATCCTCCCTTTCTCTCGAGAATGTCGCCACGCTACACGACGATATGAGCTTCCAGCGAAAGTGGTTTCGCAACCTCGCGGAAAAAAACCGACGGAAGTAGCAAAGGCTTTTTCCAGCTAAAACAAAACTGAAACCCGATGAACATCAGAACGCTCGATCGAAAAATAACCGAGCTGCAACTTGACGGCTATGTGCTGTATGCGGCCTCGTCCCAGGATGCGAATCTGTACTACTTGACTGATTTCCTGGCAGAGGACCCTTTCTTGTTCTTGCGCGCCGACGGGCAGTCGTTGCTCGTCGTATCGAGTATGGAGAGTGCGAGGGCAATTCGATCCTCGACCGCCGATCGGGTGCGCTCACGCGAAGAGTTCCAACGAGATTCGCATGAACTGGAAGGCGACCGCGCGACAGTTGATCTGTTTGTCTCAGTGCTAAAAGAGTACCACATTAAGCACTTAGGCGTTGACGCCGCTTTTCCGATCATTTTGGCTGACGCGCTTCGAAGCGACGGTTACGAATTACACCCCGTATCTGGTTCGATTGAGCGCTTGCGCTCCATCAAAACAGCGCGCGAGCTCGGACACATGACGACCGTACAGCGGGCTACCGAAAAGGCATTCGCTTCCGCCCTGGCCATCTTGCGGCGCAGCGACATCGTCGGTGATACGCTGCGGTATGACAGGGAGGTGCTTACGTCGGAGCGGCTAAAGGCCACAATCGGCTGTTCTCTCATAAAAGACGCGTGCACGTCGAACGATGTCATCGCTTCGAGCGGCTATGACTCTGCGTTGCCTCATCTTACCGGTTCAGGGCCCCTCAAAGCGCACTCTGCGATAGTCCTCGATATTTTCCCTCAATCGATAGAATCGCGATACCACGCCGATATGTCGCGGACTGTGTTGCGAGGTGACGCCCCTCACGAACTCGCTGAGATGTTCACCGCAGTTCAGGAAGCGCAAGAACTCGCCATTCAGAGGATCCGACCCGGGATCAGCGGAGCCGAAGTCCACTTGGCGGTTGCAGATCACTTCGAAGAGAGCGGCTTTCACACTGACCTCAAAAAGGGTAGCGGGTTCATTCACGCAACAGGCCACGGACTGGGATTGGAGGTTCATGAACTTCCGTTTCTCAGCAAACGAGGCGGGGCCCTAGCAAAGGGCAACGTAGTCACCGTTGAACCTGGCCTCTACTATCCAAGCATCGGGGGGGTACGCCTCGAAGACGCAGTAGTTATTACTCATAACGGGAATAGAAACATCACGCAGGTCAAAAAGGAGTTTGTGATTTAAGTGCCAGAAGCCGATGTTTTAGAGAAATACCGCGAAGCCGGCCGTATATTGGCAGAGGTTCGCGCAGAGGCCGTTAAAAAGATCAAAGTCGGAAAAAAATTGCTTGACGCAGCCGAAAGCATTGAAAACGCAATTCAGCAAAAAGGCGGTGCTATCGCTTTCCCGACTAACATATCCGTGAACGAGGAGGCGGCGCACGCCACCCCCTCTAGGGGAGATGCGTCAACGTTTGGGACTGATCTCGTCAAGCTTGATATTGGCGTACACATAGATGGCTATATCGCTGACACTGCGGTCACCATTGACCTCGGCAACAATAAGGAACTAGTCGACGCCTCGAACACTGCCCTCGAACGAGCAATTGAAGTCGTGCGAGCGGGCGTTGATTTGGCAGCAGTCAGTGAAGTTATCGAAGATACGATCGTAGATTACGGATACCTCCCGGTCGCCAATCTTACGGGCCACGGCCTCGAGCGCTACACACAACACGCCCCGCCCGCGATTCACAACCGACGAACTCAAAGCGGATCGAAGCTCAAAGAAGGTCAGGTTGTGGCCATTGAACCTTTTTCTTCCGCCGGCAATGGTCGCGTGTACGAAACAGGCAAAGCGGAGATCTTCAGCGTCGTGAAAGCAAAGCCTGTACGATCGCCTGAAGCGCGAGCCCTTTTGAAGGATATCGACGCTTACAAATCACTACCGTTCGCCAAGAGATGGCTAAAAGGCCGCGTCGATTTGGGCTTGAAACAACTTGAAACGGCGGGAATAATCCGCGCGTATCCGATACTTAAAGACCGAGGACTCGTTTCGCAGGCTGAGGATAGCCTTATTGTAACGAACGACGGAAGCGAGGTTATAACTAGGATCTGATAGGTCTTTAGCACCCTCTCGGCCGTTGTCCTCGACCTAATCTTTATATGCTTTTCACGCACATGAAGTTCGCTTATATATCAGGATGACGCTAGATGGAAGACCCCGAAAATAAGGTCCTTGACGTCATCGAGCTGCTGCTCACGGCGCATATCTACAATGACTGTGATCAACTCGATGAAAACGACCTGCCCCCCCATATCAGAAAGAACTTTTGGAACTCCAAAGAGCGAAGAGTGGACAGACCTATCATCGTCTCAGAAAACGCCGTCGACAGAATCTACGAGATCCCGCACGGATGGCATCTGATCAAAACGCTGCCATTTGTAGCGTTCGACGAGTTTGGCGCCCGGATCAACCTTACGGTGCTCGATCTGGCAGCCAAGTGGTTTGCCGCGCAAGACTCGCTGTCCCGCATCAACCAAAACCCTGCCTTGGCTTTCTACTACTCAAAAAACGACTCGCTCGACGTTGATTACGAGCGGGTGCGTCGGCTGAACAAGCCTAAAGAAATGGACAGGGAGTGGATATTTTCCTTAATAGACGAGATCGCCGGCGAGGGAGAAGAAGCAGAAGACATGCTCAAGCTTGTCGCAATCTCTGCGCCTGAAGACGTTCGCGAGAGTCTCGATAAACTCGTCCTAACGCAAGAACAAATAGAGGAAGTCGCGAAGATCGTCAAGGCAATTCAGTACAGAGACTATTTGAGGGAGATAGAACTCTTCGAGATAGGGAAGCTCTTGTTTGTTGGCCCACCCGGAACCGGGAAGACGTCCGTCGCTCGAGCCCTTTCAAAAGAGTTGGGGTTTCCGTTTCTGGAGGTGCGACTATCGATGATTACCTCACAATATCTTGGCGAGACGTCCAAGAACATCGGAAAAGTATTCAGTCTCGCCAAGCGATTAAACCCCTGCATCTTGTTCATCGATGAGTTTGATTATGTGGCCAAAACGCGGCTCTCTGATGAGCACGGCGCGATAAAAAGGGCCGTAAACATGCTGCTCAAGAGTATTGACGACATAAGCCTAGTCGATGACGGAGTGCTAATGATCGGTGCGACTAATCATCCAAGCCTCCTCGATTCAGCCGCGTGGAGGCGATTTGACAAGATCGTGATGTTTCCACTTCCAGACACCGCAATGAGAAAAGAGATATTCGACAAAATCATGGCCCGCATCAAGGGCACATTTGACACCCAGAAGCTAGCTGAAATGACCGATCAATGCACCGGCTCAGATCTGAGGCTGATATTAAGAGAAGCCGTGCTCCAGGCGCTGTTTCAAGAACGGACGGACCTCTCACAAAATGATCTTGAGGGGGCTGTCAGTAACTTCAGTAAGCGATTTGAGCTCAAGATGGGTGAATACGAGAGCATCTAGTTGGGCAGAGTCGCGGCAAAGACGAGAGCACGAACAACCTGACTGCGTCGCTAAGAGCCCAAAAGCACGTCAGGCGGAGGTAGCAAACTTGGAAGCTTGCGTAAACATAGGAATGGTAGGACACGTCGACCACGGCAAAACGACCTTGGTATCCGCTCTTTCAGGCGTATGGACCGATCAGCACAGCGAAGAAATCAAGCGCGGCATTTCGATCAGACTCGGATATGCCAACGTCACCTTCAGAAAATGCCCGAAGTGCCCCGAGCCCGATGCGTACACAGTCTCAGAAGTGTGCGGAGTGTGTGGCACCAAGGCAGAAACGCTGCGGACGGTGTCGTTCGTGGACGCGCCTGGACACGAGACCTTGATGGCAACCATGTTGTCGGGTGCGGCCATCATGGACGGCGCAATACTTGTCATCGCGGCGAACGAACCGTGCCCGCAACCCCAGACCAAAGAGCACCTCATGGCGCTCGACATAATTGGCATTAAAAAGGTTATAATCGTTCAAAACAAGATTGACCTTGTCTCCCACGACGATTTGCTCGCGAATTATGAACAGATAAAGGAGTTTGTGAAAGGGACGGTAGCAGAGCACGCTCCAATTGTGCCTATATCCGCCCAGCAAGCAGTGAATATTGACTTGCTTATCGAACTTATCGAGAAGGAGATACCGTGCACGGCGCACGACGCGACTAAGCCCGCGCAAATGTCTATCGCGCGCTCGTTCGACGTCAATAAGCCCGGAGCTGATATCAGCAAGCTGCTCGGCGGTGTCATCGGCGGCACGCTGAATCAGGGGGAGCTTAAGCTTAAGGACGAACTGGAAATACGACCCGGAAGAAGCGTCGAGGTCGGGGGCAAGACAGAATGGGTGCCCATTACCACGACTGTGTCGAGCATCGTTTCTGAGAAAGAAAAACTGAAGGTTGCGACGCCAGGTGGGCTGCTCGGCGTAGGAACGAAACTGGACCCCGCCCTAGTTAAGAGCGATTCGCTTGTCGGGCAGATTGCGGGGACGCCGGGAACGCTGCCACCCGTGTGGCAGGCCTTTACGATGGATGTCAAGCTTCTCGATCGTGTCGTCGGGAGCTCCGATGAACTTAACGTCGATTCGATACACACGAGCGAGCCGCTCATGTTAAGCGTCGGCACCGCCACAACCGTTGGCATTGCCACCAGCGCGCGGAATTCGGCCGTCCAAGTAGCCCTCAAGAGGCCCGTCTGCGCGGAAATCGGATCTCGAATCGCTATTTCGAGACGGATCGGCTCGCGATGGCGGCTTATTGGAGCGGGAACGCTCGCCAAATGATCGCCATATTGGATACCAACGCGCTTCTGATTCCCTGGCATTTCAGGATCGACGTGCTTGAAGAACTGCGCGGGCTCGGATTTGTGCCTGCCACGATCGAACCCGTGCGTCGAGAACTGAGTGTATTGATGAGAAAAGGCTCTGCGGGAGCAGGCGTCGCATTGCGCCTTTCAGAGAGATGCCAAATCGTCGAAACCGCGGATGGATCGACCGTCGATGACCAAATCCTTAACACCGCCCTTAAATACAAAGCGGCGGTTGTAACGAACGACAAGCTTCTGAAGCGAGAGCTTCGTGAACACAGAATCCGCATCGTGCAGCTGAGAAGCAAGAAGCATTTAGAGGTGGATATGTGATGAACCTGTGGAAAGACATTGAAACCGGACTCCGGCCACCGGAAGAAATATTCGTGGTGGTAGAGATCCCAAAAGGGAGCCGCAATAAGTACGAGTACAGTAAAGAGTGGAACGCAATCCATCTCGACCGCGTGCTGTATTCTCCGTTACACTACCCGGGTGAATATGGCCTTATTCCGAGAACCTATTATGATGACGACGATCCGTTGGATGCGATCGTCATTATGGATGAACCAACCTACCCCGGCTGCATCATTGACGCAAGGCCAATAGCATTACTTAAGATGCTCGATTCGGGGGAAGCAGACGACAAGGTGCTTTGCGTGCCGCTCAACGATCCGAAGTACGCAGAATATACTGACATTAACGACGTCCAAAGTCACTTCCTCAAGGAGGTCGCGCACTTTTTTGAAGTGTACAAGCGGCTTGAAGGGAAGGAAACAACGATAATTGGTTGGGAAGGAGCAGACGCCGCCAAAGAGCGGATAAAGTACTCGATGGATCTGTTCAAGAGAGTGATAGATGTATAAAAAAGCGAAGCTGATCGACACGGTAAGGCTGCCGCCTGAACGGCTAGGAGAAGAGACGATAGCAGTCGTGAAAGATCTCCTGCGAGATAAGCTTGAAGGTCGCATAGACAAGATGCTCGGATCCATAATCGCCATTACCGACGTTTTGGATATCGGCGAGGGGCGCATACTCGCGGGAGACGGAGCGATCTATTACGATGTCACTTTTAATGCGATCACCTTCAAACCACAGCTTCAGGAGATACTGGAAGGCAAAGTCGTCGAAATTGTGGAATTTGGTGCCTTCGTGGGACTAGGACCGCTCGATGGCTTGCTGCACGTGAGCCAAATAGCTGACGACTACATTTCGTACGACGAAAAAAACGCGAGACTGGTCGGAAAAGAGACCGGAAGGGCCATTACGGAAGGGGATATGCTGCGGGCTCGAGTAGTCGCCGTAAGCTTGAACGAACGCGAGCCACGAGAGAGCAAGATTGGCCTCACGATGCGACAAGCAGCCCTGGGCAAGGTCGAATGGCTTGCTGAAGCGCGAGAAAAAGCCAAGAAAGAGGAGGAGGAGCAAAATGCCGGAACAAGTGTGTAAGACTTGCCATCGATTTGTCGAAGGACTGGTGTGCCCCGTGTGCGGATCGAGCTTACTTGGAAAAGATTGGAGCGGATACTTGATTATTATCGATCCGAAACGCTCTGAAGTCGCCAAGCGGATGAACATCGACTTGCCCGGAAAGTACGCGCTCAAGGTCCGATAAGAAGCTTATGCTGAACGACAAGCTCAAAGCTGAGCTCCAGCAACCGTTCGGTGATCTTTGTTCGCACGCAGATTGTGCAGAAACGTTAAGAGCTTTTAAGAGAATTGTCACGGTTGGAGACATAACGACGTATAATGTAGTACAAGCCGGCATTATGCCAGACGTATGCATCATTGATGGCATCACGATGAGGGCGATGGTGCCGGACGAGATCTACCATGTGATCAGCACCGAACCCCGCACCGTTTATGAAGTAGATAACCCCCCAGGCTCCATCTCTCAGCAGCTCCAAAATGCCGTGAGCGGGTCGATGAAGAACATCGGGCGGTCTCTACGCACGAGAATCATTGTGAACGGCGAAGAGGATCTGGCGGTAATACCAGCAGTGATTGAGGCCCCTTTAGGAACAGCGGTCGTATACGGCCAGCCAAACGAGGGTATGGTTATCATTGTTACAACGCGAGAAAAAAAAGAGAAAGCGAAACGCCTCTTGCGCGAAATATTGCGACAACATTAGCGATAAACAAACGACGGAGCTACTATGCAGATAGAAGTTATCAAAGAAGAGAATAACAAATTACTTAACCGCAAGCAGCTGCAACTCAAGATTCAATATGAGGCGGCTACTCCGGCGCGGAAAGAAGTTAAGGATAAGGTTGCGGCCGACTTTAAAGTTGAGCCTGAGCGAGTGATAATCGACAATATGCAAACCGCTTTTGGCAAAAAAGAAGCTACAGCATATATCAAGATATACGAATCCGCTGAAGCCGCCCTACAAATTGAACAAGAGCACATCCTGAAACGGAACGCGCCGCTGACCCCTGAACCGAGCCCAGAACCGGGCCCTGAGCCGGCCGCTGAGCCGAGCCCTGAGCCGGCCGCTGAGCCGAGCCCTGAGCCGGCCGCTGAGCCGAGCCCTGAGCCGGCCGCTGAGCCGAGCCCTGAGCC
>DASPOC010000069.1:0-18727 GCA_035626195.1 Bathyarchaeia archaeon
GCCAACTTGGATTATATAGCTCGAAGGGGACGTTGGCTGGCCGCCCGGATTTTTTATAAACGAGCTCGTGCTGGGCAGGCTATTTGTCACACTCAGATAATTCTGATGTGTGTTAAAGGAGCTTGCAGTTGTTAGAGCCGGAAAATTAAGCAGTTCGGAAGCTGTTGTAGCGTTGTATCCTTGGTTAATGGAGTTGACATAATTAATAGCATCAGACGTGGAGGGGAACTTTGAGTACTGTGCCGTATAGTTGAGGCTCCTATTCGCATTGGCCACTCTATAAGTCACCATGGCGCTTGTGGCATTAACCCATTCGACTGATTGATTCAAAGTTCGAACCCATGTAGCGTTGTCGTACGCTTGCAGATCATCGTTGATGACTGCTTGGAGCACTGGATCGTGAGTTGTGCTGCTAGCAGATTGCGAACTATTCTGCGTGCTTGACGTGCAGCCAGCGACTAGAACGCTTGCAATTATCGCCGCAGCAATGAGGATGGTGACTTTTGATTCCATAAAAGTAAATAAGCGCCAATTCCACAATTAATAGTTTTCTATTCGGCTAAAGCAAAGCTTCCCGGCGCCTCTTTTTTAAAAAGGGAATTTTTTGGACTCTGTTTGTGGTTTTTTCAGCTTGAAAGCTATTAAACGGGGAATAAGCGGCACAGGCTACTTTTCGCGAGCACTGGGAAAATGTGCGGACAAACGTTTCAGACTCACCGATTCTTGTTCATTCCTTCGTTTGCCCTGCAAACAAGTTAAGGATATCCACCGGTACGGGAAGCACAATGACAGAATTATTCTCCTCACCGATTCGGACCATGGTCTGAAAAAGTCTAAGCTGCAAAGCAGCTGGTGACTTCTCGATTGTCCGGGCTGCTTCCAGTAGGCGATCGGCTGCCATTGCTTCGCCTTCTGCGAGCGTGATACGCGCGCGTCTGTCGCGCTCTGCCTCAGCTTGGGCGGCCATCGATCGCTTCATTTCCTCGGGCAGCTCGACGTCCTTCAGCTCAACTGACAATACGTGAATGCCCCACGACATTGTAAACTCGTCGACAAACTTGCGGATTCTTTCGCCGAGCTCGTCACGTCGAGCGAGGACCGTGTCAAGCTCAGCGGTTCCTACGACGTCCCGCAGACTCGACTGTGCGAGTTGGTTAATCGCGTACCCGTAGTTGCTTATCTCGATGACCGCCTTGTCTGCTTGGACAACTTTGTAGAAGATGACCGCGTTGATCTTGCACGAGACGTTGTCTTTCGTAATGACTTCCTGTCGCGGAATGTCTAAGGTGTTCACGCGTAAATCCACTTTCTTGATCGATTGAAACGCGGGGAATACGTAGCGCAATCCTGGGGCGTAGACGGTTCTGAACGATCCGAAGGTGAATTTCACCCCTCGTTCGTATTGGTAGATCACGCGAAGCCCTGTGAGCAGATAAATGGCGACCACCACGACGACAAAAATCGCCAGTGCAACGATAGGACTAATATCTATTTGAGCAAACATGGAGACACCGCTTACACAAATGACTCGCAGAGTGATTAACTTTTCTAGCAAAAAAAGATCCGCTCCGCAGGCTTTAAAAAAGAAAACGCGTACGGATCCCTGTTTCGCTACTAGCCGTCACCGAGGCATCGAAGAAGGTTGATACCTTGCTCACGTCCTGGGGATACTTGTGCTGATTTTTTAAAAAAGTATCAATGTATTTCGTATAGGCAGGACTGAACATCCTCTCCAAGTTTGCCGATTGCATCTGCCCGGCACCGCTTGCAATGGCGCATCTGTCTTATGTATTTCGTACATTCGTCCTGCATTTTGCGCTTCATTTCGATTGTTGGCGGCGCAATATTCGCAAATTTGTATTGCGCAATGAGGGGGATAACGTTGAATGTATACACACCCATTTCGGCAGCTTTTTTCGCAATCTCTGGAATATGTTTGTCGTTGATGCCCGGAATATAGACTGTATTGATTTTGACGATCATGTGCCGCTTTACCGCCTCTTCAATGCCCTTTAGCTGCTGGGAGAGGAGAATTCTTGCGCCTTCGATCCCCGTATAGTGTTTGCCATTGTAATTAACAAACTGGTAGATCTTTGCGCCGATCTCCGGGTCAATGGCGTTAAGGGTGACAGTGATATTACCCACATCATATTTTTGGAGCAGATCGATCTTATCGGGCAGCAATAGTCCGTTTGTACTGAGGCATTTGATAACATTGGGGTACTGCTCGCGAAGGCGCCGAAGCGTCTCAAAGGTCTCTTCATTTGCGAGCGGCTCACCCGGCCCGGCGATCCCTATGACCTTAATATACTCATATTTGTCAAGTGCGTCTTTAACCAATTCCATAGCTTCGTCAGGATTCAGTACTCTTGTTGTAACACCGGGGCGGCTCTCGTTGACACAATCAAAGTCACGAATGCAATAGTTGCACTGGATATTGCATTTGGGTGCTACTGGAACGTGACACCGCCCAAATGTGTGGCACGCTTTTTCGGAGAAGCATGGGTGTTCCTGGATCTTGCGCATCTGCGACGGGTCCCACAGGATTTTACTGCCTGCAACGTCTGCAATTCTCATTTCATCGGACATAGTCAACCCCACTACTTGCGTTGTTAATGTTTAAATAAAGCTCAATTGTGGTGGAGCGATCCCATTAACCCCAACCACTTTGTTTTCCCATTTGTTAAAGGTTGTCAGTTTCATTATTGGTAAATAGGGGATCATTCTTCTCTCCCAGGCAGTTCTTTCCCTAAAATCGACAGTGGGGAACTCAGAACACCCACGGCCCTAAAGGGTTTTTCACGAGTCAAATTTTTTTGACTCTCTCCTTTCATGTTATCGACCTGCTAAATTGCAGCAAACGCTCTGCTCTGCCTTGTGATGTGGTTCGCGTGGTTCCGGTCGTTTGTTCAGAAACCCAAAAAAGTGGCTGGGCGCTTCGCAGAGCATTCCCAAAAAGACTTGTGTATATTATTATGAAAACATTAATATTAAAATGTTTGCTTGATGTGTCCCATCGAATGCGCACACCAAGCATCACGGTATTTACCTGGAAGCTCGCAGCGTCACCGGATTTATTCTCCGCCCCAATCTTCTTCAGGAAGCTCGCAGCATTTCCTGAGCGCTTCACGAGCTGTCGCGATAGCTGGCATGCCTGCCGTGACCACAAGGACCCCCAGGGTGTCGAGGACCTCCTCACGCGAAGCGCCCATGTTCATCGCGGCCCGCATCTGTGCGGTTGCACAGGCTTCACAGCCCATTGTGGAAACCACTGCGAGGGCGATTAGTCTCTTTGTTTTTGCCGAAATCGCTCCATCGCTCAGAAGCGTTTTGTCCATCTCATATATGATGTCAAACATCTTCGGATGTGACTCATAAATGAGCTTCAGAAGCGCTGGCGAGAATCCCATGTCTTTCCTAAGTTCTTTAAGTTCTACATCTCCAATAGGCATAATTTAAACCTCTAAATACTCATAAATGTTATAATATAAATCAATAGTTGAATTGGTGAAAGCGGACGCATCCGGCTGTGGCAGCTCCAGAAACGAAGCTGGCGCCTAAATCAAGAGCCCACTGCGCGGGGTGGCCGACTCAGATGCGGTGGTGTTGCTTCATGACGGCTATTATTACACAAAAATGAAAAACGTCGAGGACGAAGAGTTTCCTGAGGGCCGTAAGAAACGCGAGCGGTTGCAGGAGCCTGAGGGCTTGCCGAAAGGCGAAGAGTGCCCCCATTATCCCTGTCATTTCAAAGGACAAGTGTGCGTATTTTGTTATTGCCCGAAGTACCCGTGTGAGGACCCCCAGCTCGGTAAGTGGATAGTGAGCTCTCAAGGCGACGTTATTTGGACGTGTATCGACTGCAGACTAATCCATAAGAACAGAATAGCGGAATATCTGCGTGACCATCCTGAGGCAACTATCGACGAATTGAAGCGCATTAACGCCGAGTAATCGTGCGGGCGATACTAAAGTGCAGAATCTTTTTTTGCACGGTTGGGGTAGCTAAGCACTGGTAACATCCCCGGGACGTGCAGATTGCCATCAATTTTATATAGAACTGTACGCAATGTAATCACGTCATTTCACGTTTACAGGAGGAGAGTATGGCAGGACGACCCACAGGACAACTTGTTAATGCCGGCGGACAGCCGATTTTGATTCTCAAAGAGGGCGCCACTCGGACGCGAGGCGAGGAAGCCCAAAGCATGAATATCGAAGCTGCGCGCGCCGTAGCAAATGCAGTACGAACGACTCTTGGCCCTAAGGGGATGGACAAAATGCTTGTTGATAGCATCAGCGATGTGGTCATCACCAATGACGGAGCAACCATCCTAAAAGAGATGGATATTGAACATCCCGCTGCTAAGATGGTAGTTGAGGTCGCTAAGACGCAGGACGACGAAGTCGGCGATGGGACCACAACCGCGGTCGTGCTCGTTGGTGAACTTTTGCGAGAAGCAGAGGAGCTTTTGGGTGAAGACGTCCACCCCACGATAATCGCCGCGGGGTTCAACTTGGCCGCGCGCAAGGCGACAGATGTGCTTACTGAAATGGCTTTTGAAGGTGATGATGCGACGCTTAAAAACGTTGCGATGACGGCCATAACGGGCAAAGGCGCTGAGATGATGCTCAGCAAAATAGCTGATATCGTCGTCGAAGCGGTGCAGCTCGTCGCAGAAGACGTCGATGGAAAGAAAACTGTCGACCCCGACGACATCAGCGTTGTGCGCCGCTACGGGGCATCGGTCGATGATTCAAAACTCGTGCACGGCCTCATAATCGACAAAGAAAAAGTGCACCCGCTCATGCCCACGACCGTGAAAGATGCTAAGATAGCTCTTCTCAACGTTGGCTTGGAGATCGAAAAGACAGAGATCGACGCGAAGATTGAGATAAACGATCCAGGACAGATGCAGTCGTTCTGGGATGAGGAAGAGCGGAGGCTTGAATCGATCGCCGACAAGGTTATTGCGAGCGGCGCAAACGTCGTTTTTTGCCAGAAAGGGATCGACGATCTCGTCCAGCATTATCTTGCGAAAGCGGGCATCTTGGCTGGACGGCGGGTCAAGAAAAGCGATATGAAACGCCTTGAAAAGGCGACCGGGGGCAAGATTACCGACACGCTTGAGGATATTGCCCAACTCGGGTATGCCGGCCTGGTGCAAGAACGAAAAGTCGGCGACAATGAGATGATTTTTGTCGAACAAACCCAAAACCCCAAAGCGGTATCAATTTTACTCCGTGGCAGCATCGAACACGTTGTCGACGAGATGGATCGGGCGGTAAACGACGCCCTGAAAGTCGTCTCATTGACCCTTGAGAAGAACCAGGTACTGGCAGGCGGCGGCGCTCCGGAGATAGAACTTGCAATGGCTCTGCGCGACTATGCGACGACTTTTGGTGGGCGTGAACAACTGTCCGTGCGCGCTTTCGCGAATGCGATGGAGATCATTCCAAAAACGCTCATTGAAAATGCTGGCGGAGATCCGCTCGACAAGCTTGTCGAGCTTCGCAGTGCCCACGAATCGGGCGATCGAAATGCCGGTATATCAGTGGACGGTGAGGTAAGGGACATGCTAGCTCTCAATGTTGTTGATCCGCTCCGCGTAAAACTAAACGCGGTCGAATCTGCGATGGAGACTGCTAACATGATTTTGAGGATTGACGACGTCATCGCTGCGAGCACAGAAAAGCCCGAATTTGGTGGCGAAAGTCCAGAGATGTACTGAAAAGTAAAACTATGGTGCGCTGATGGCTGTGTCTTGGCAGTCATCGTTCTCTCTTTTTTTGAGGCCGCAAATCGCGAATGCGGCTCAGTCCTCCGATCTACGCAAAGGCTGCTCTGCCAGCTAGCACAACTTATAAATAGTCAAGAATGGCTCTTTGAGTGGTTTTCAGGTGAAGATCGGCAGGCGGAAGCTTGCACCACCACACGTGAGTCGCGAGCTTATGCGGCAAAAAGGGATTCTTGCGATTTTAATTGTCACGATAATGCTGTTTTCGTGTGGCTGTTTGGGGGGTGGGCAGAGCAATAATACTAACACGGCACCTCTTGCGAACTCCTTACTAGTCGTCAGATCGGTTGGGGTAATGGTCGGCTACAACACCTCGCTTTCCTGCGTCTTGAACATAACGAACGGGCAGGGCCTTGACAATCAGGTCGTTTACTGGTATCTCGACGGCAAACCTCTTGGGCAAAGCTCCACCTACTTTGGCTTTGCAACGTACAACCTGTCTGTCAGCGACGCCTCGGGACTTGCGGTGGGAGAACACCAAATTCTCGCAAAATACAATGGCAACGCTGATTATGCGGGTTCACAAGGAGAAGGCGTGTTGCTTGTTATAGCGGCACCGACACCAAAACCAACACCAACGCCAAAACCAACACCAACGCCATCGCCTTCCCCGACGCCCCGGCCTACACCGAGTCCGTCACCGACACCCACAGCAAGCCCGACCCTGACTCCGACACTCAGTCCAACAGCGAGTCCGAGTCCCACGGTAAGTCCTTCGTCGCCCTTGTCGGCGAGGAGAACGCGAACGGTTACGTAAGATGCGGGCTTCTGTCATCGCGACGCGACGGGCGAACGATGCCGCTGTGACCTCTCACCGCTCTCGGGGAGGCACAAGGGATCCAAGCGAGACTCATGCGCAGGCTCCTTACGGGAGTGTGATTAGCGTCCCGTAGTGAAATCGCGGTGATGATCTCATCACTTCTGCAGGACGTGCGATTTGAGTCACTCAGCAATCGTGGGTAGCTCAAGTTCGTTTCGCGCAATAGCTAACACGAAATTCTTTATCGGTGCGTTTGGATCTATATAGTAGCCATTTTGCTCTAAGAATAGATCGCACGCTAGAAAACCGGTTCTTTTCGTGCCTTTGATCAATGCATTCGTACTGATGATACAATCGATAGGGGAAGCAGCTTTTAAGAATATGTTGGGATAAGGCGTGTGGCCATGAATTTGCGTTCGAGGGCGATCGACGCAGCTTGAAAGTAGATTTTCGCGAATGCCTGGGTGAAGACACGTGTCGCGCTCGCCTTCGATCGCCTCAATCATCTTGTGGTGTATGCTTCGAATCTGCTGTATTGTCAAGTACACGACCACGCTAAAACTCCGCAAGCTCTTCTAGCACGCTCCGGTACCGCTCTATGGCGTCATTCAGCAGCCGTTCAAAGTCCTCTTCCTAATGAAGAGTTTCATGGGCAATGCCTGACTCGGCTGTGTCTGCCTTTCTCTCAATCTTTGACAAACTTGTTGTACGCACGGCTTTGAAAACCGTGGTATTTAGAAAATCCTTCAGCGTCGCGCTGATCTAGCGACTTATCATTAAATGAAACGAGTGCCTCGGAATACAACGCCTTAGGCGAACTTCGAGCGACGGCGGTCGCAGTCCCCTTATGCAGTAGCAGCGTGGCCGACCCGGTGACCCGTTCTTGCGTTTTGTTAATGAACGCATCTAGTGCCGCGGTCAGCGGTTCGTCGAGTAAGCCTTGATAGATCAGCTCAGCCCACGCGGCTTCAACCTGAGCCTTGAACCTGCGTTCCAGTCGAGTTAGGACAAGTGCCTCCAGCTCTTGGTGAGCCGTCAGAATGACTGTCGCTGCTGGATGTTCGTAGATCTCTCGCGCTTTGAGGCCAAGAACGCGGTCCTCTATGAGGTCGGTTCTACCGACACCGAATTTTCCCGCCACCTCGTTGAGCTTTCTGATGAGCTGGAGTCCGCTCACTTGAGCGCCATCTAATGCGACTGGGATGCCTTTTGCGAAATCGAGGCTCAACAGGAGCTTTCCTTGCATTTTCGTCGGCGCCGTTGTCCACTTATAGATGTCCTCCGGCGGGATACACGAGGGATCTTCGAGACGTCCCCCCTCGATGGAACGCGACCATAGGTTTTCATCTACGCTGTACGGCTTCTCAAAAGTAATCGGGACGTCAAGATCGTGTTCTAGCGCATATTCGATCTCCTCGGAACGCGTGAGATTGAGTTCCCGCATTGGCGCGTGAATTTTGTATTTTGATGCTCGGAATACCGCTTCGAATCGAAGCTGGTCATTGCCCTTCCCGGTGCAGCCGTGTGCGATCGCTGAGACGTGCTCTCTCTCAGCGATTTCGAGCACTTTCTTTGCGATGAGCGGTCGGGCAATGGCCTGGCCCAGGGTATATCCTTCGTAGTTGCCATTTGCCTTGATCAGCGGAAACAAGTATTTCTCTACGAACTCGTTCTTCGCGTCGACGGTGTAGTGCTTGTCGCTCAGCTTGCCAGCCCGCGCTTCTGCTTTTTTCAGGTCGCTCTCGGGTTGGCCGACGTCAACCGTAACGGTCACAATCTCATCATATTGGTAATGCTCTCTCAAGATCGGAATGCAGACGGAAGTGTCAAGACCTCCCGAATATGAAAGCACGACTTTGCTCATCACAATCACCTTGATAAAGTGGCAAGGGTTTCACAGTTTGTGCACGCGTGTTTGTTATCGGCTACCTCAAGCGCGCGCGTGAATTACGGCGGTGTTCGCAACCGTATCTGAGAACCGCTGTCGCGGGTCACCTTGAGTCGCGAAGCCAACGATCAGATCTAGGGCGAATAGGAGCGCGAAAGCTGGAAGCCATGCTTTGGCGAAACTTCTCACAAAAGCTTTTGTAAAGGTCATGCTGCCGCCAAGCGACCTTACTTTTATGTCCATAAAACGCTTGCCGATCGTCGCACCTGTCGATCCTTCGAGTGCGACATAGTAACCCCACATGATGATGAGGCCAAACATGGCTGAAAATCCCGAAAATAATCCGCCAAAAGCGTTTACATTGAATACCAATAAAGGCAAGACCAAAACAATTGCTAGCACGGCGCTTAACACCACGAACACGACGAGCAAAATTAACGAGTCGAAGATAAAAGCTATTGCCCGTCGCGTCCATAGATTTTGGAGTGCGCTGTTGGCTCGTACGACTTCAAACCTTCGCTGCATAGTGTCGCTCCACAGTAACACGCGCGAGCTTAAAAGCGTTTTTGTCGACGCTGCACCCTGTGATCTGTCTCGTTTCGGCCACGCTTCATATTGCAGTCCTCAAACTCGAGCGCAATGTTCGACCAAGTTCGCTGCTTTTACTGCTGTCGCTCTCGCGCAGTAACGGCGAGGTACGGAACAGCACGCCCGCTGCTCGAGGAACGGCGGCTCTGAATACACGCGACGCGGGTCAACCACTGAAGCAGCGCGATCGTGCTCGCAATTAGCTTTCTGGCCATAAATCGCTAATGTAGCTATTTAAAGGCCTTATCGTGAGGTTCTGAGCTCGTGGCGTGTCGTAATGCTCGAGCATCGTGTGGATGGCATCCGCTGAAGCTCGGGCTCCTTGGACACTTGTTATATACGGCACATTGTGATCTACCGCTGCGCGCCGCAGCACCTCTCCATCAAGCCGGGACTGCTTCCACGTAGGGGTGTTGATTATTAGTTGTATCCCGCCACCGCGCATCATGTCCAGCAGTTCGGGGCTGTCAGTGAGTTTGGGCACCCTTGTTACTGGCACGTCGTGCTCTCCAAGATAGTTTGCTGTCCCGACCGTCGCGAGCAGCTTGAATCCGGCTTTGTGTAGTGATTTTGCGATGCCACATAATTCAGGCTTGTCTTCGTCTCGTACCGAGATGAACACAGTCCCCGAAAGTGGTAGTTCATTTTCGCTTGCGAGGGCTGCCTTGTAAAATGCTCTTCCGAAGTCATAGTCTATGCCCATGACCTCTCCCGTACTTTTCATTTCGGGGCCTAATATTGGATCTACTCCTGGCAGCTTGTCAAACGGGAGCACCACTTCTTTCACGGCAACGTGCCTGATCGTGGGCTCTGCCGGATAAAGGTCGCGCAACCGGTGTCCCATAATCACTTTGGCGGCAATCTTTGCCAACGGCAAGCCCGTGGCTTTTGACACATATGGAATCGTTCTGCTTGAGCGCGGATTTGCTTCTAGAACGTAAACCTTCCCGTCTTTTATCGCCATTTGAAGATTGATGAGCCCAACGACGTTAAGCGCACGGGCAATCCTCCTCACGTAGTTCTTGATGATCCCCTGTGTGTCAGCGTCAATTGATTGAGCTGGGATGACGACCGCCGAGTCGCCAGAGTGAATCCCTGCCTCTTCGATATGTTCCATGATTGCGGGCACCAGGACTTGGTCTCCGTCACTAACCGCGTCGACGTCGATCTCAACTGCGTGCTGCAAGAACTTGTCGATCAGCACCGGGTGTTGTCTGGAGACTTTCACCGCTTCATCAATATAACGGCCCAGCTCAGATTCGTCGTAGACTATTTCCATGGCGCGGCCCCCAAGCACGTATGAAGGTCGGACGAGAAGCGGATAACCTATCTCGCGCGCGATTTTCGTCGCTTCCTCGCGCGAAGTCGCAGAACCGCTTTCAGGTTGCGGAATGGCTAGCTGTTGCAACAGTCTCGAAAACCGATCTCGATCTTCTGCAATGTCGATAGAATCAGGGGAAGTGCCGAGAATCTTCGTTGAAAGCCCCCTTCGCTTGATCTCGTTTTCAAGAGGGATTGCGAGGTTTACGGAAGTCTGCCCTCCGAATTGCACGAGAACGCCGTAAGGTTCTTCTTTTTCAATGACGTTTATCACGTCTTCCAGCGTTAGAGGTTCAAAGAAGAGCTTGTCTGACGTGTCATAGTCGGTCGAAACCGTCTCAGGATTATTGTTTATAATGTGCGCTTCTATATGCTCCTCTCGTAGCGAGAGCACGGCGTGGACCGTACAGTAATCGAATTCAATCCCTTGTCCTATCCTGATGGGGCCTGCCCCGACGATGAGCACTTTCGTTCGGTCTGTAGGAACAACTTCGTTCTGCAGTTCGTAAGTGGAATAGTAGTATGGCGTCTGCGCTCGAAACTCAGCGGCGCACGTGTCGACCATCTTGTACGTCGCCGTTACGTTGTGCGTTTTGTGATGTCTTAGGTCTGTGACCTTCGTTCGTTCAAAACCGGTTAGGTCAGCAATCTGCTCGTCGGTGAACCCGAGACGCTTTGCCCGTCGCAGATCTTCAGCGCTCATCTGCTTAGCGTGCCGGTTTAGGTACTTCCCTTCGAGGTGAGCCTCAAAATCAACGATGTTCTTGATTTTCCGTATGAAAAATGGATCAATATCCGTGCGTTGCGCTATTTCCGCGACAGCATGTCCCTTCTTGAGGGCGCTGTAGATCTGAAAGAGCCGCTTGTCAGTGGGGGTGGAGAGCAAATCAATGGGATCTTCGGCAATGGAAACCGCGATATCCAAATCCAGCGATCGGATCGCCTTCTGGAGCGACTCCTCGAGCGTTCGACCAATCGCCATGACTTCACCCGTGCTCTTCATGGCCGTTCCGAGGGTACTATCTGCGCTCGTGAACTTGTCAAACGGCCATCGCGGTATTTTGACGACCGTATAATCTATGGTCGGCTCAAACGAGGCGGGCGTTTCGTTGGTGACTTGGTTGGGGATTTCGAACAGTTGCATCCCTATTGCGATCTTTGCTGAGACGCGCGCGATGGGATACCCCGTCGCTTTTGACGCAAGCGCCGATGAACGTGACACCCGCGGATTTACCTCGATAACTCGGTACTCTCCGTTCCTCAGGGCGAACTGTATGTTGCACCCGCCCTCGATCTGGAGGGCACGAATAATTCGTATCGAAGCGCTTCGCAGCATCTGGTGTTCAACGTCGGAAAGTGTTTGCGACGGCGTCACGACGATCGATTCGCCTGTGTGCACGCCCATAGGGTCCACGTTTTCCATGTTGCAGATGGTGATGCAGGTGTCTCCAGAATCGCGCATCACCTCGTATTCGAATTCCTTCCATCCGAGAACGCTTTCTTCTACCAGGACTTGGCCGATGCGTGACTTCTTTATCCCGTTCTCGATGATGGCCTTAAGTTGCTCCTCATTTCTGGCTATGCCGCTGCCCCCTCCCCCGAGGGTGTACGCGGATCGCACGATTGCAGGCAAGCCGAGTTCTGCTGCGAGCCATTGGCAGTCATTCGAGTCATAGACGGCGTGGCTTTTGGGGACTCGTTCTCCAATGCCTTCCATCGTCGTTCGGAACCGTGCCCTGTCCTCGGCCATATAAATGGTTTCGAGTGGCGTTCCTAGGGGTTTGACGTTGTGGTCTGCCAAGACGCCCATCTCTGCCAGTTCGGCTGTTATATTGAGGCCCGTTTGGCCTCCAAGCCCCGCGATTATTCCATCAGGCTGTTCCTTTCGTACGATTGCAGCTACAATGTCGGGCTTCAGCGGTTCAATGTAGACCGCGTCCGCCATGTTCGGGTCGGTCATTATCGTTGCTGGGTTCGAGTTCACCAGGGTGACCGCTACCCCCTCTTCTCGCAAAGAGGTGCAGGCTTGACTGCCGCTGAAGTCGAACTCAGCCGCTTGCCCGATCACGATAGGACCGGAGCCGATGAGTAGCACCTTCTCTATATCTGCTCTTTTTGGCATGCTTCTTGGGCGTACACCATGGGGATTATGCCGTCACATGTTGTGACCCGCTACATCGGTAATCTGGTCGAAAAACGACTTCTCAAGGTCGTGCGGACCGGGGGATGCTTCAGGGTGATACTGCACGCTCGTTATATGCAGGTATTCATTTGCAATGCCTTCGACGGTGTTGTCGTTGGCGTTTACCTGTGTTACGGTCATTTTATCCCGTTGGTCGTAGCGAACTGCGTAACCGTGATTTTGTGCCGTGATGTATACGCGCTTCGTGCGAAGGTCCATAACGGGTTGGTTCGCGCCGCGATGTCCGAATTTGAGTTTATACGTCTCTCCATCAAGTGCGAGTGCGATGAGCTGATGTCCTAGACATATCCCGAAGATGGGCAGCTGTCCTGCAAGCTCGCGGACAACGCGAATGCCGTTCTTGGCTTGCGCCGGATCTCCTGGGCCATTAGAAAGCAGTATCGCGTCGGGCTCGTAGTCTGCTATCCTTTTTCCCGGCGTGTCTGAAGGCACGACGACGAGGTCGATGTCGCGCTGCCGCAGATTCTTGATTGTGTTTTGCTTGACGCCAAAGTCCATAAGAACGAAACGCTTCCCGGTACCGGGAATATGGTATGCATTTGCGCACGTAACCTCTGATACTAGGTCAAGGTTGGCGATCTCTGGAGCGCGGCGTGCACGGTCAATAGCCCTGCGAATGTCGGAGCTCGATCCTTTAGCGCTTGGCACGAGGCTTGCCCGCATTGCGCCTTCGTCGCGGATCATGATGGTGATCATCCGAGTGTCAATGTCCCATATGCCGGGAATTTCGTAAGCGTCAAGGAACGCATCGAGTGTCTGGTCGTTAGTGGGGTATTCACATAGCTCTCTGATGACAAATCCTTCGGCTTGTATGCCTGCTGACTGGCAGTCATCATAGTTTACGCCATAATTTCCGATCAAAGGATAGGTGAACAGCAAGATTTGGCCGTTGTACGAGGGATCGGTCAGCGCCTCCACATAGCCCGTGTACGGGGTGGCGAAAACAAGCTCGCCCGTCGTGGCGCGCTTCGCCCCAAACCGTCTTCCAACCACTGCGACGCCATTTTCAAACGCGAGAATCGCTTTCATGATCGGTCTACGGAGCACGCGTGGCCTAGCTTGACGGTCGCGCATCTTTTATGCTAATCACGAGTATCTGGTAAATAAGTTGTTGCGTTCCGTGCGGCACATAGGCAGGACCATATGGTAGCTGTTTAACGTACTAACCAACATTGGCGGTCGATAGCAGTAAGCGAGGGGCAATTATTGAGACGGTTCCTGTAAGCGGCTAAAGCTTTAAATTGCGATTGCCATAGAATTAAAGCTGCCTATGGAAAAATCAAGAGTTGCCTTACGGCTTGCGTACGTGGGAACTGAGTACGCAGGTTTTCAGGCACAACCCGGCCGCGCAACCGTGCAAGCGGCGGTTGTCGAAGCTTTGCGGCGTGCGCGACTCTTTGACGAACCTCGTTCTGCTCACTTCACGGCCTCTGGCAGAACAGACAAAGGAGTTCACGCTCTCGATGCGGTTGTAGCATTTGAAACTGATGCTTGTGAGTTGGCCCTCCCTCGTCACGTCAATACTCATCTACCGGTGGAGATATGGACGTGGGCACGCGCGGATGTGCCCCTTACGTTCGATGCCCGACGGGATGCTCGTATGCGCGAATATCAATACATTTTGTGCGATGGGCAGTTCGATGTACCAGCTATGCGTGAGGCGGCGGATCTTTTGCACGGCGTGCATGATTTTCATAATTTCAGCCTCGAGAAACACCGGCCGACCGTGCGCAACGTCTTTTCTTCGCGCGTGCGCCGGTCGGGCAACTTCATTGTTGTTGAGATCGCCGCCAATAGTTTCGTGTGGAACATGATGAGAAAACTCGTTACCGGGCTGGCCCTTGTGGGAAACGGACAGCGAAGCGTTGCCTGGTTTAGGAACATGTTGGACGGAAGCCACGTCGAAGGCATCCGGTCAGCGCCAGCTTCGGGACTCATACTTACGCGGGTCGAATATGACGGCATCGACTTCGTCGAGGATACGTACGCGAAGAAGCGTGCACAGCAGCGCATAAAGGAAGCGCTTGTGCACAACGGCATAATGATGCAAATTCTGAAGCGATTTAACGAACGAATGACGGGTACGGTTTAAAATGCTGCGCTTAGTACTCGTCGAGGGACTTTTGCTCACGATGTGAGTCCTTTTTTCGTGCGTTGTCGTGGCTATCTGCACGTTGCTTTCCGTCGCGCTTAACGTGCAATTCTGAAGGTGAATCACCCTGATTTTCAGCTAGGGGGTGGGGCGCGTCGAAACTAACCGGCACCTTGTGCTCTAAAATCGGTTGACGTACGGGCGCCTCTCCACTGCTTAATCGTTGCGCTACTTGTAACGCGGTTTTTACCGCTGGAGCATCTTTTTTGGCGTCCATTAGGAACGCAAGCTCTTCGGCAGTGAGAAGTAATGCTGTTGCTATGCCTGCTGGGTCTGTCTCTGCAAGCTCTTTGTACAATGGAATAATGTCTTGCCGTGCTCTGGTGACTGAGGTGTGGTTTGCGATGCCGATTTTAGTTGCCACTGCGTCCCTCAAAGCGCGTTTAGACCGTGTCTGCCCGAGGCGCATCCAATGCGTCGGTGGGGAGTATTTGGTCGCGGCATGGCGTTGTGCACGATTTTGGCGGCTCACTACGTTCACTCCCGAGGTCATCAGTTCGGCGGCATACCTCCATAGGCCATAGTTTTGTCTCTTTCGCGTTCGTCCCAAGTACGTGTCAGCTCTACGCAGTACCTGAAATGCGCGCGCCAGAGCCCCATCTTTCAAAGAACGTGGGAGGTTTTCGTCTACCCAGTGGATAAGGTCTTCAGGCGTCTCGTCGACCCCGTACGAAATAGTGAGGGGCTTGATCGGGTCGGTGTCGGTAAAAATGCTTCTTATTAGGTCAAATGGAGATTGCGCACGATCGCGAGATGCGGTTTCCATCTGCACCCCTCCGAAGTACGCTTGAAAGTCGGTTATCGTCGACCTCAGATCTCCTCTTGCGTTCTTCACGATCTGGCGAATAGAGACCATGTCGACGGCACTCAGCGATCGGCCAATGCCCGAGAGCGTTTCGCCTAGCGCCTCCAGCTCGAGTACGGAATCTGTAAGAACCTCAAGATCAGCGCTGATCGCCTCCAGTTCTGCCGCATCTCGCGAAGCCCGCTCAGGCCGCTCGAGCCGGGTCACCAAGTCAGCAACGGCTTCGTGGCCGCGTAAAACGTCTCTTCTCTCATTGTGCCAGATATCGACGATCGCTTTTTGTGCACTTTCCTCTCTGATGGCGAGAAAAGCGATGAGTTTGCAGTGTCCACGGAGCGTCGACGAGACGCCGTACAGGTCGTTGGCCGTCAGAATCACAGGTTCGCGCGTTTTTTTCACGAGCTCTGTCACTGCTTTTGCCCCGCCGCGATCAGCATTGCCGTGCAGGTTGTCAATTTCGTCAAGCAGTACCAATTTCTGAGCATTTTCAAGTGACGCGTTTCGTGACGCCGCTCCTGCGGTCACGTTAATAGCTCCTTGAGTTCGCTTGTCACTGGCATTAAGCTCGAGCACCTGCCACCCCATGTCATTTGCTAACGCGACTGCAGCGGACGTTTTGCCGGTGCCGGGCTTGCCGTATAACAATGCTGCCGTTTTTTCCGCGGGCCAGTTAAGCGCCCATTTGCGGAGCTCTTCGACGGCTTTGTGGTTGCCTCTCACTTCTGAGAGAGTCCGCGGACGGTATTTTTCAACGAGGTCCATAGAATTAAGCGTAGAAATCAGGAGATAGGGGTGGTATAAGGATATAAGAACCCCCTATGCCTATTAATGTTTTGTGAACGACATGAAACTCGACGACTTGGCTCAGTCGCTTCGTGACTTTGAAGGCATCACACGGAAGCGCTCGATCGGTTCGCTTGTGAAATGGTTTGACGAGGACCTCAGCACAGGAAACTTTGGGGAGGATGCTGCGGTAATCGAGCGAGGCGACGAGTCCCTGCTTATAGCCGCTGATGGCATCTGGTCCAAGCTCATGGACGCGGACCCTGAGTGGGCGGGGTACTGTGCAGTCCTCGTAAATATTCACGACATTTTAGCTATGGGGGGCACGCCGCTGGCGATGGTCGATGTATTCTCGGCGAGTTCGGCTGAAGTTTGCAACCGAGTCTTGGCGGGCATGAGCGAAGCCACAAAAAAATTCGACGTGCCGGTCGTCGGTGGGCACGTGCACCCCGACACTACTTATAACGCGCTCGACGTGGCCATCATTGGCACCGCAAAGACTGACTCAATCATCTACAGCTGCAAGGCCCAAGAAGGCCAGGACGTCCTCGCTGCCGTAGACTTAGACGGGAGGGTTCACCCATCGTGCAGTCTCTGTTGGGACACGACGACGATGAAGCATCCCGAGATGCTCCGCAGACAGCTGCAGACCATGCCTCGCCTCGCGCAAGAACACCTAGTGTCAGCGGGAAAAGACATCAGCAATCCAGGTTTGCTCGGCACACTCGGTATGTTGCTCGAAGTTTCTGAAGCGGGCGCTGTGGTAGAACTGGATCGGATTCCGATCCCCGATGGCATGGACATGCATCTATGGCTGCGCATGTATCCAGGAATGGGGTTCGTGTTAACCGTTCAACCACAGAACGTGCAAAAGGTCGTACGCATCTTCGAAGCGGCCGGCCTGGCAGCGGCTAAAATAGGCGAAATTACCGGAACGAGAAAGCTTGAGATTACAAATAACTCGGAGAAGGTCGTGGTGTGGGATTTTGCGCAGGATACCATCATGGGTATAGGCGCCGTGGCTTGCCGATAGTGTTGACAGAGCCTATCCCAAGAGAAATTAAAAAAATCAAAAAAGAAGTGGGAGATAAGGCAAAAAATGCCTTATCGGTTCTAATTTTATCTAGTAGTTGGTGTACGTTCTGGTCCTTCCGTCGGGTCCAACAAGTTCAAGTTTGACTGGCCAACGTCCGTCAATCGTGTGGGTTGCACACGAGAAGCACGGGTCGTAAGCACGGATGACCATTTCAAGCCGATTGAGTAATCCTTCCTGTGGTTCGCCGTCCTTTATCAAGAGTTTCGCAGCCTCGCGAACCCCTAAATCCATCGCTCCTTGGTTGTGACCGGTCGAAACGATCATGTTGGCCTTCGTTATGAAGCCCTCATCGTTTGTGGTGTACTCGTGGATGAGCGTCCCTCTCGGCGCTTCGAGAACACCAACGCCAGTTGCCGCTCGTACTTCGGGCTTTGCCCAAACGTCTGTGCTGGTTATGTCTGGATCGTTTAGGAGTTCAACAGCACGTTCGCTAGCATACATGAGCTCAATAAGCCTCGCGTAGTGATAGAGTAACGTCTGCTGTGGCATCCTCCCAAAAGCGGCTCTGAAGTCTGTGAGCATATCGTTGGCTAGCGGTGTTGAAATCTTGTCACACACGTTTATACGGGCCAGGGGCGCAACGCGATAGATGCCATCAGGCCAGCCCTTCTCTTTCCAATACGGGAATTTCAGGTACGACCATTCTTGGTAATTCTCCTGAATATAGTCCGCGTACTTGGTGGGGTCAAACTCCTTAATAATAGAGCCATCTGTATCCATCATGCGAAGCGTTCCGTCGTACATCTCGAGGTTTCCGTCCTTGACTAAGCCCATCATCGGAGTATTGACGACTCCGAGAATTTTTATGACATCCATATACTGCTCGAATATCGGAGCAGCTACCTCTAAGCCAAGTTTCGTGAATTCAATCGAGTCCTGGGCGTCCTTGAGCATCTTCTGACGTTGGTCCTCGGTAATCCCCTTGGTGAGCCCGCCAGGCTTTGCGGTGATAGGTGCAGCTCTTCCACCGATGGCCCTGATCATCTCCTGGCCTCGTTTTCTGTTGAGGACTGCTTGTGTTGCAAGCTCAGGATTTGCTTCAATCACTCCAAAGACGTTCCGCTTCTTTGGATCGCCGTCGGGCGTGAATATGAGGTCCGGCGCCGCAAGGTAGAAGAAATGGAGCGTGTGGCTGTGTATCATCTGTCCCATGTGCATAAGCTCCCTGAGTAGTGCAGCGGGACGTGGAATCTCAACGCCAAAGGTGTTGTCAGCTGCTTTCGCTGAGGCGAGGTGGTGGCTGACTGGACAGATGCCACAAATGGCCGTCACGATTCTCTGGGCGTCTTCTATAGGTCTCCCTTGTAGGAGTTTCTCAAAGCCACGCATCTCGA
>DASPOC010000070.1:0-8927 GCA_035626195.1 Bathyarchaeia archaeon
CATTAACAATTTCCGCCCAATCATCGGGATTTTTATCCCGTAAATCAAGCCAAATCTGTTTTGCTATCGTTGACCCCACCTCGCCAAGCACTATGCAAATCCTACGTGCTTACAGTTGGTTTAAAATACTAGTTCATAAAGTATTGCGATTACTTGGGGTTAGTGACCCCCCGCAAAATCCTGCGCCAGGACTCTGCGCACCTCCTCGGCACACCCGCGCATCTCCTCGGACGGAGCGCGCTGAACATCCGGGTCGAAAACAGGACCGGCCGGGTCACAGACGGAAATCTTATTTCAAGCCTTACTTGCCATTTATTTCCCTCATCACTCCTCAAACACCACGACTCGTTTACGCTCAGCGTCCTCTGTGAGCCTTGCTATTGCGTTCATTATTTCTTCCGTAGGGACGAGCTTTCCCCTCTCCCTTGCGTTCTGATCGTACGCCTCAATGCCACCAGCCTCCTCGATGATCGCTGCCCCTATTGGCAAGGTATTTTTAATCGCAAGACTGGCGCGTTCCATCACCACGGGAGCTAGCCAGCTCTGAGCTCTCATCGTAATTACCCTCATCAATGGGACGGACTCTAAGTGCTCCATCGTCCCCGGAATTAGTTTAAACGTCAGGCCCACCGCGTCTTCCCCGAACTGCGGTATAGGGAGGCCGGCACGAGCGTAGATCTCAGGCCTCATCGCCACGTGTCCGACGACCCATTTGCCGTCGATTCGCACCTCGCCCTCTCCCTCGCGCACCCCCATGTTGAACATGTCGGCTGTCATTGCCTCTCCCTCAGACACCTCTAGGTTCATCATCTCCTCAGGCAACATCATCATAAACGTCTTATACCGGGCCTTTATCCCGGCAGCCCTGCAGAGAGCGATCCACACGGAGGTCAGGTGATAACACGTCCCCGTGCCTCTCTTCAAGGTCACACTCACGCTATTCAGGGGAAGCATCTCAGCTGCTAATTTGGTCTTGACAAACCAGTAGGCGGCTTCAGCGAACTCATAATCGGAGAGTTCATACGCGCCTAGTTCGTTCGCCAAAGCGATGGCTTCGGGTTCCCGGGGGTTACAGTACCGCGTCGGCCTGAGGTACTTCTCGTTGGAGGTGCAGTACTGCATGCCTTCGCGGTACTCGGGGAGCTCATACTCTCGCGGCGGGCGGGCGTACCGCTCCTCGTCGGGGCCCATCACCATTAACCTTCTGAGGGCGGCCGGGTTCGCCAGCAGCATCCTGGCGAACGTCAATATCGCGAATCTCGACCGTCTCGGCACCTCCTGCGAGGCATGCCTCTTTTCAGTGATCTCGCTCATTCTCGTCATTTTATTGTCTCCGTGTAACGTCTGGGCCAAGATTCTTTGCAGCACAGTGTCGCATCCACGCACCTCCTCGGACGGAGCGCGCTGCACCTCCGGGGGTAATCCATAGAGGTTGATCGGCTTGAACAGGGCTTCTTCAGCATGGTCCACGTCTCGCGAGGCGGAATGTAACGGGCCAAGCGCTCATTTAACTTTTTGATTCTGTCCTTGACGTCTGTCGGTGTTTCCAAATTGGTCACCTCTGAGCCGACCTAGCGACATGTTTGTGGTTTCACTACTACATAACCAGATCGCTGCTGCTGTTCTGAACTAATGATATGTGACAATGGTATCGCTGTAAAATCAGCAAATTGTCTCTTGTCATTTCGTCGATCCTAAGGACATTTTTTGCGCGCTATGCCGGCAGATGCGTACTTGTGTGCTTCCCTCGATGACGTGTAACGCATCAGCGACCGCGCTCGGGGGTGCTTGCGGCCGGTCGGGTGACCGCGGACGCGAACGTGAATAAACTGCCGCGTACGATGGGTCTCGAGCCGCTGACCCGCACAAAAAGGCGGGCGGTTCTGGACGGCGTGCTCCCGAGCGCGTTCTGGTTGGACTTGTTCGCGATCGACCGACGATCTATGCTCCGCTTGTCTCATCGGGCGCGGCCTACGCGGTGCCGCCGGTGCTCGAGGCGCTGGTGTTTGCGCTTAGTAAGCTTTCTCGCGGAGGTGCTCTCAACTGAGCTTTTTCGATCAGGGTTATTTCACCTATGCCCTCCTTTATGATGCATCGCGCAAGAGCATTATCTGGAGGTGCCGAGATAGTGACCTCCGCTTAAGCGCTGTGCTCACTTGATTACCTTAACGGTCTCTTCAGCCTTCACTAGCGCTAGTCTTCACTTGCTTTCTCTGGAATGCGCCGCAGCATGCCGTGGTCAGCATCGAGCTCGACAAGGTCGCCGGTGTGAAACGTCCGGGTGGCTTTGCGCAAATTGACTACGGCGGGGATTCCGTACTCGCGGGCCACGACCGCGCCGTGCGAGAGGGCAGAGCCGACATCGCTCGCAAATCCGGCGATCGTCGCGAGGACAGGTGTCCAGCCGACGTCGATGACCGGCACGATCAGGATCTCGTCCGGCTGAACCTCGCTCGGTTCGGTGAATGTTTGTACCACGCGCGCGCGCCCTCGCACGATGCCGAGACTTGCGGGCTTGCCGTGAACGATGCCCTCCCCGCTCGGACGAGGCGGATTGATCGGCTCGGGCGCCCCACGGGAGTTCTCCTTGAAGTAGAACCCCTCCTGGTATGGGAGTACCTTCCGCCGTGCGATCGCTTTCTCAACGAGGCGTGAGTCGGGTCCACGCAGCAGCTCGCCGAGCTCAGCGTGCTGGAGGAAGAATACGAGATCAGGATCGGGCAACAGGCCCTCCTCGACCATCTGGCGGGCGAGCGCGCGGTAGGCGCGCTTGAAGAACGTGGCGAGCAGGATGACCTGCGATTTCGTCGTCTCCCGCTCACGGATGCCGCGCTGGCCGACCCTGACGAACGTCCTGACTAACAACGGCACGGACGCCTGCTCGTGCCTGGAAGAGCGAACGTGGCCCGCGCGTATAGCACGGACGCCGGATTGCGCGGCTTCGGCGATCGGCGTTGGGTCCTCGGCCCACTCCTTCTCACGCAGCTCTATCTCGTGGATGCATCGATGCCCGTGACGTTTTAAGTACGCTGCGTACTCCTGTCGTGTGGCGGCGCTTGCCTCGTGCTCGAGGAAGCGGCGTGCCTCGTCGGCGTTGAGGGTGATGAAGCGCTCGAGCTGCGGGCTATCATATTCGACGAGCGCGGCGACGATCCGGTTGATGCCCTCGGCGATGTCAACGCTCTCCACCTCGGCGGTGCCCGTGAGCGCCTGTGCCATCACGGCGCTGTACTGTGCAGTCGGTTGAGCGCCCTTCGCGAGGAGTAGCGAGAGTGCACCGATGAGCATCCCCGGGAGCATCGTGGCGCCGATGTGGCTGATCCATCCCTCGCCCAGCTTCGGCAGCTCGCGATCGATCTTGGCATAGGTCTCGCGTGCGTTGTCACCAGGCGTGAGATCGACGGAGGCGAGGATTCGTCCAAGCCTGGCAGCATGCCTGCTGAACAGCATGAAGAACAGTATGGAGGGTCCGTAACGGAAGCCGTTTCGTATACGTTCCGACAGTGGCGGCAGTGGTCCGAGCACAATTTCAGGTACGCGCCTCCCGCAGATGGGTTCGGTCACATAGGACTGAGATGCGCCCGGCATTAAACGTACGATCCCCACCCAGAAGCTTAGGTTAAAAAAGAGGCGTCCGAACTGCACGAAGCAGAGCTCCGGCTCATTCTGTGCTTCCAGTGTGACCATCCGCCTGTATGGCTGCGCCATGCCTTTATCCATGGCGCGTACTACGGTCGAAATGGTGAGCGGTGTTGCGACGCCTGGGAAGATCTCGCCAACGTTGCAGCGACTGTAGATATCATCAGGGTTCAGCTCATCGTCAAGCTCACGGGGATCTGCAGGCAACGTGGTGATCGGCCGTGCCTGGAGCCATGCGATGGTGCCGTCGTGGTCGATCGCCCACTCGCAGTCGACGGGCGTGCCGACGTGCTGTTCGACGCGCAGCGCGTCTGATGCAAGCGTTTTGAGCTCCTCGTCATTGATGCAGGGCGCGCAGCCGGCAAGCTCGCTCTTGACGACGGCCCCGTTACGGTCGAGGATGAAGTGGTCGGCGGTGACCGCTCCGCTCATGAGCGCGTCGCCGGTGCCCCTGACCGCCTCGACGATCATACGGTCGCGCCGGGCGGTCGTCGGGTCCGCGGTGAAGATGGCGCCGGCGGAGCGGGCTTCGACCATGCGCTGGACGATGACGCTCATGGTACCGTTGGGGCTGTCGGCGCGCTCTTTACGGTACGCCTTCGCCCGTTCCGAGTTGAGTGAGTTGATGCAGTGGATGACGGCGTCGCGGAGCGCGGGCACGCCCTCGACGTCGAGCACCGTGGCGTGCTGGCCGGCGAAGGAGACGCCGGTGCCGTCCTCGTCGGAGGCGGATGAGCGGACGGCGACGCGGCCGCGGCCGAGGCGATCGTAAGCCTGTTCGAGGTGGTCGGGCAGTGAATCAGGCGTGGGATTGAGGATCACAAAGCCGTCGGGGACGGGAAGGCCGAGCGCTATGAGCGTGGCAAGACCCTCGGCCTTGCCGCCGGTGCCGCCGGTTTCGGCGAACGGGATGCAGCGAGAGGGTGCGTTCATCGCTCTTCGCCTCCACAGACGCGAGACGGAAGTAGGGCGACATTGTCCTCATTGATGAGCAGCTTTAGTCTACGGTTGGTATAAAGCGGTATATGCGTTCGCACTGACCTACATCGTAAAATAAACGGATTTGACTCCTTCAGTACCGTGAGTCGTGTGCTTTTCCCACTCAGATGCTTGTCCTCTAAATGATAAGGTCATATTTAGGCTTTAAAAGCTTTACGAAATGTTAAGGCAGCGCAGCTATACTACCAAACTGCTAATACCGAAAAGAAGAAAACGACTGAAGCAACATAATAGGTGTAAACACTTAACATAAACTGTGGGGGGGCGTAGACATGGAAGTTCAAAAAGAAGAAACTGAAGATCTGACGTTGAAAATTGGTGCGCCAACAGAGATGGAAGATAGAATAAAGCGACTCAATGAGCGCTTGGCCCGGTACATCCCCCCACGCGAGACGTGGACCCCGGCCGACGAGGCCCTGCGGACGCCGATCGACCTTTTCCGCGTGCCTGTGGACGAGGCACGAAAGATGCAGCTGAGGGCGATCAGGTATACGTTTGCGCGCCATTACAAGCTGAATGACTTTTACCACAAGTACTGCGAGATGCGGGGCGTCACGCCTGATGACATTCGAACGTACGATGACTTGGAGAAGATCCCCCTCATCCCCGACCTCACCTTCAAACAGCACCCATCCGGGGAGGACTTCGCGCACTGGATCGCGAACATCTACACGGGCGAGCTGCCCACGGTGGTCATCGAGAGCGCTAACCCGACGTTCGACGACGTGATCAACGCCTTCAACGCGGCGGGAATGATGGTCGCATACAGCAGCGGCACGAGCGGGCGTCACACGGTGATTCCGCGGGATATGCGGACGTACTTGACCCAGCAGTTTATGGACGCCAAGTCGAAGTCCACTATGTTCGATTGGTGGGACGTTGATCACACGCTCCTGTTGCATCCCAAAGCAGCACACACCAACTTGTGGATTGGAAAGGTGATGGCCTTTGAGCTGGAAATGTACGACGATGTGAGCTACGCTCTCGACTTTGAGATAACCGCCGATTTAGCCCTGAAAGCGATGACCGCTAACGAGGAGGAGCATGCTCCACAGTCTGCCGAAGAGAGGCAGCGGAAAATTATCGAGATCGCCATCAAGTGGCTCGAGCGTTACGACAAGACCACCGACACGATCAGAATCGAAGGCGCGCCCTTCATGCTCGTCCAAATAATGGACACCTTGGAGGGGGAGGGAAAAAGCTTTGAGTTCGGTGACAGAGGGATGGTCGGAACGGGCGGCGGTTGGAAAATAAACGAAGATAAACGCATCTCCGCCGCAGACTTCAGGAGGCGGGTCGAGGAGGTATTTGGCATCCCTGAAAAGAACTGTGGCGACGTGTATGGGATGATCGAGACAAACGGGGTCCCGGTCACGTGTCCTGAGGGGCACTACTACCATATCCCTTACACGTGGTACAAACCGTTCGTTCTCGATAAGAGCTTCAATCCTGTCGAGTACGGCGAGTTGGGTCGCTTCGCCGTCCTCGATTCGTTGGCATTCAGCTACCCGGGCTTCATCATCACCGGCGACCAGGTGCGCATGCTCGAGCACTGCCCTGTCTGTGACCGGCCCGGTCCCGTCCTAGAACCGGAGATTCAACGTGCCCCGTCCGTAGAGATGCGCGGATGTGCAGAAGAGGTGCGCAAAGTCCTCGCGCAGGACTTTGCGGAGGGCAACTGAGCCGATAATCATATGAATACGCCTCAGAATTGAATAAAGAGATGCGCTTGTAATTAGCCGATATCGGAGGGGCGTCTAGCTTCTGTCGTAAGGGTTTTCATAACGCCGCGAACCGGCAAAATCTCCCCTAAGCTGTCTGCATACATCTCAACATATTGCATAGCTAACGGTCTATCTCGGCAACGCTAGATAAGCACGTGCCTGAACCGCTGCAGTGCTTCAATTTGAATTTTGAGTCGATCGGGTTTGGAGAAGACGTCGAAGCAGAAACAACGTTCTCTATTTGGCCAAAAGAAGTCTGACAAGTCGCTATGCGTAGCCGCTACGCAGCATGTTCTACGCATACGATCGCTGTCTTTGCAATTGTCGTATACCGCGTTTGATGATTAGCAGGTGCGGGGACCGATGCTGCTTTTTCGGTTCCCTGACAGGCATTTTAAAAAACCTGACTCCGTTTCAAGGACGCAGGACGTCAACCGGGGTTGCACCACCGCGTGAGTCTGAGGGTTCCTCTAGGGCAACTGACCGGCATGGACATGCACGGGTCGGTTTTTGTGGCTACTTCGTGCCGAAATCTGTCGCGCAGCTTGCCGGAAGAAGGGCCTTGTGGTGACCTTATAAGTTACGGCGTGACCACATGGGCAAACACGCGGGTGTTCGGTCGCCGGCGCACGATCGTAGAAGCTAGATGTGGTTGAAGCTTTGTCGATCACTTTTCTGCTCCCAGCCTTGCTTTTGAGTAGCAGACAACTCCCACGACAAACAACGCTGCTGTTAAAATGATCAGCCACGTCATTTCAAAGAGGACGTCTCCGCTCAAACCCTCCCCATAGGTAAGTACCGCCCTGAGACCCAAAATGGCGTGGGTCCACGGGAGCAGGTCGTATATTTGGTACGTTCGTCCGCCAAATGTCCCAAGGACCTGTCGCGGCAGCGGGATGAACGTCCCGGCCATGAAGCCCAGCGGTACCGCAATCATCGCGCTCAAGGTCGCCGCTTGCCTTTCGTTCTTTGTGAACGATGCTATTATCATTGCCAGAGAGATAGAGGCCATTCCAGCGATGACGCCTATAAAGACGCCAAGCCCGAGTGAACTGAAACCGCCCTGGTGATGGTATCCGCACGCTATGGCGACGGCGATGAGGACGAGCACCTGCGCCACGGTGATTAACGACCACACGATGAACGTCCCGAACAGCAGATCAAATGACCAGACCTTAGAGAGCTTTAGCCGATCCAGTGTTCCTATTTCGACCTCGCGAACCAAGGATCCCGCAACGACACTCACTTGCAACATCAACGCGAAGACGATGAGTCCCGGCACCATGTAATCGAACAGTGAGAACGTTTCTGTGCCGGGAATGGACTGTATCTCCAAAGGAACGGAATCCTGGAATAGGTTTTGCGTCGTCCCGGATTTGACCGCCTCCATAGCCTGCGTCTGTAGAGCTGTTTTGTACTGATCAAAGAGCTGTAATACGGTGGCTTGCGATGTTGCAAAATTGATGTACCCAGAATCGCCTTCGATAGTAAGCGCTGAGCTGACGTTACCGGCCGCGGGAAGCGAGACGCTGGCTCCGGGGATGGTCGCGGCGGGATTGAAGGTCGTGGAACTGTTGGCAGCATTTGCTATCGCCTGTTCGCCGACGGATGATGTTATCGCGGTTCTGGTCGAGTTGTTAACCTCAGCGGCTAACCCTGCTGAAAAATTCTGAGGAATAATGATAAGCGCGTCGATGCTTCTGCTCTTCAACAAGTTCTCTGCCTCGCCTTGGCTGGCGTTGCTGAGGTGGAACAAATGCGTGCTGCTGTTCTCAGCAGTCGTGTTCGTGAGCACTTGAGTAAAATTCCTACCATAGTTGACGTATTGCGAGGTATTATTGGTGCCGGCCACCATTACTCCTGCGTCGTTGTTGATGACGACGACTTCGTGAGGGAGACTGCCGCCGGAAAGAAATGAACCGCTGCCAAATGCAAATGCAAAGATTATAATAAAGAGCACAGGAAAACCGAGCAAGAGCGCGAAGCCCCTTTTATCCCTAATATTCTCTATTATTCCTTTATACGAGATATGAATAAACTTTAAGGTCACTCCCTCAACGCCCTCCCCGTTAAGTAGATGAACACATCTTCGAGCGTGTTTCCTCGGATGGAGATGTCCGAGATATTTCCACCGACGCTCTCGATGGAGTTCACGATCCCGGGGAGCTTGTTGGCTGCGTCGAGCGCCCTGACGATGATTCTCCCTTTGAACTCGCTGGCCTCTTCGATACCATCTAAGGATTTCACGAGCGAGAGTGCCTCGGCGTTCATCGCCGTGTTTGCGAGCTGCATATCGACGATGTCCCCCTTCCCGATCGTCTTCTTGAGGTCGTCGGGCGTGTCGACGAGGAGGAGTTTCCCACGATCGATGATGGCGATGCGATCGCTTAGGGCGTCAGCCTCTTCCATGACGTGGGTAGTTAACACGATAGTTTTGCCCTCCTCGTCTCGCAGGGAGCGGATGAAGTCCCATAAGTGCTGCCGTGTCTGGGGGTCGAGGCCTGCGGAGGGCTCGTCGAGGAAGACGATCTCCGGATCGTGCACGAGTGACAGAGCGATGTTAAG
>DASPOC010000071.1:0-3524 GCA_035626195.1 Bathyarchaeia archaeon
GGTCAGTACGATCCTATCATCACGCAGGATAATTCAACGCTGGGCGTGCCGGAAGGCATGAACGGCACACAATACTACTTCCCCGACGACTTGACCGACAAGGCTATCGAATGGCTACACGGCGTGCGCGCGCAAGACGCAAAGAAACCGTGGATGCTGTACTACTCGACCGGCTGTGCCCACGCGCCCCATCACGTCGCGAAAGCGTGGGCCGACAAATATAGAGGTCAATTCGACAAAGGCTGGGACAGACTCCGCGAGGAAACTCTGACGCGGCAGAAGAAGCTGGGAATCGTCCCCATGGACACGGAGTTGACCCAACGGCCCGACCTCTTCCCGTCGTGGGACTCGCTGAACGACGCGGAGAAAACGCTCTACGCACGACAGATGGAGGTCTTCGCTGGCTATTCGGAAAATGCTGATTGGAACGTCGGACGATTGCTCGACGCTGTAGAGGAGATGGGCGATTTGGATAACACACTCATCTTTTACATTTGGGGTGACAATGGCGCCAGCATGGAGGGAACGTTGATCGGTTCATTCAACGAAATGACCTTCCTGAACGGCCTTGTGCTCGACGCCGAGCAGCAGTTGAAACTCATCGACGAGTACGGCGGCATCGAGGCCCTTGGCGGAATCCATACCGCGCCTCATTACGCTTCGGCGTGGGCTCACGCCGGCAACACGCCTTTCCAGTGGGGTAAGCAGATGGCGAGTCATCTCGGGGGAACACGCAACCCGATGCTCGTCGCGTGGCCGAACCGTATCACACAACGGGGCGTGCGCACACAGTTCACGCACTGTATCGACGTCGGTCCAACCATCCTCGAAGTCGTGGGAATCCCTGAACCCAAAAGGGTCGACGGCATCGAGCAGGAGCCGATGGACGGCACGAGTTTCGTTTATACTTTCGATGATGCCAATGGCGAAGAACGTCACACCGTACAGTATTTCGAGGTAATGGGCAGTCGGGCAATGTACAAAAACGGGTGGTGGGCGTGCGCGAGACTAGACAAAGCTCCGTGGGACTTCTCGCCTGAAACAATCAAGCGATTCGCGCCGGGGTTCTACAACCCAGACAACGATACTTGGGAACTGTACTACCTACCGGAAGATTTTTCCCAGGCGAACGACCTCGCCCGGCAGAACCCAGACAAGCTTAAAGAGTTGCAAGACCTTTGGTGGGAAGAAGCTGAGCGCAATAAGGTGCTGCCTCTCCTCGGTGGTCTATCCATATTCTTCGGAATACTACCCCCGCTGCCGACAATAACCCGTTTTAGCTTTGCCGGCGACGTCCAGAACGTGCAACGCGGTATGATCCCGCGCATCGCCGGACGCTCGTATGCCATCGAAGCCGAGCTCACCGTACCCGACAGAGGTGCTGAAGGTGTGATTCTGGCCAACGCTGACTTCATCGGCGGGTTCGGCCTGTGGGTGGACGACAAAGGGATTTTGAACCACACCTACTCGTTCCTAGGCGTCGAATCCTACAAGCAGGCCGCCTCGGAGAAGCTTCCGACGGGTGATGTCATCGTCCGTATGCTGTTCGAGGCCGACGCGAACGTCCCGGGCACTGGAGGGCAGGTCACGTTGTTCGCCAACGGCAAGAAGATCGGCGAGGGGAGGATCCCGAGGACGGTGCCAATAAGTTTCTCGTCCTACGCGGGAATGGACGTAGGCCGAGATAACGGCTTGGTGGTTGACCGGGAGTATGAGCATAAGGCCCCTTACACGTTTACGGGCACGGTCAAGAAAGTGGTCTTCGACCTCATGCCTGCCGTCTATGAGGACGAGAAAGCGCTGCACGAGGCCGCGCAGCACGCCAACCTCGCCCACGGAGCGGCAGGATAGTGCGTCAAACGAGCAGCTGACTGACAGCTCTGCTTGGGTGGAAAGGTGGGCAGTGTGTCCACCCACTCTGGCGCTACATGCCGCCTTGCAGATCGAAGCGCGGGGTCAAAAAGAGCAGCAGTCAACCACAAGATGATTATGATCGTTCTTCTGCGCTCACAATCACCCTCGCAGCACTGCAACTGCTGGATCGCGTGAACCGGCCTGCGTATCATAACAAAAAGCTAAAACCCAAAAAACACGACAAAAACCAACAACGCGGTTGCTGTAAAACTGCATAGCTGGTGACACTAACTGGGCAGGCCGTAGGTCTAGCTGTCTGTCACAATCGTAACAAACAGTTCAGGGGTTCTTCGATATGCCCGAGGCCCGTGAATCAGATATTGAGTTAGCTCATAGGTTATCTGAGGGAAATGAAAAGAAACCTCGTTCGTCCCGTTTCAAGTCGGAAGTCGAAATTCTGGAAGTCATAATACTGGCCCTCGTTGCCATAGGTACAGCCTACACGGCTATCAAGCGGGACAACTCAATGGACAGTAGGCTCTGCTTTACGCTCACGCTAGCTGGCTCAATGTAAAGGTAATGAACTCACTGTCAGCGACGGTCAAGATCTGCTCTTCAACACGAACACGTTAAACGATTGGCTAAACGCCAAAATGCAAGGAAACATAACAGCAGAGCAGTTCTATGAAGATCGTTCTCTCCCTGAATACAAAGTAGCCTTTGAGGCTTGGCTAAAGCTGAATCCGTTCGGCAACAAAAGCTCCGCACCACCCATCCAGTCATATATGCCGCAGTATCAAAGCGCAAAACTCAACGAAGGCAATCAGCTGACCGCGACAGCTGCATCAAAAATACCGAGGGTACGAATGTCCGATCAATCGCAGACATCTATGTGAGAAGTACGGTTTTCCTAGCTACAGTCCTAGTATTTATGGCTCGCAGTCAGCGATTTGAGATCAAATCAGTCCGCAGAGCACTGATCGTTCTGCCTCTAGTGCTGCTAGTATTTGGTATAGCGCGTCTACTGACGCTTCCGGCAATGTTTTGACCTTTTTGCGAGATCGATTGTTATTCAAGGGCTCTCGGTTACGTTGCCACACACAGAAAAGATTAGAAATGATAATCAAGGTCTTGCGCGACTAGCGGCACGACAAGTCTCAGAGTCACGTATGTGTCGGATAAAACACGCGGGCACACGTGCCTGCGCTCGGTAAAATGTGCCAAATATCTACTCTGTGCGACAGGTACCGCAAAAAAAAGAGAGGGGGGTGGGTTAAACCCATCTTCCCAAGAGGCCCGACACTATCAACTCTAACCCCAAAACGATCAGACCTATCGCGACCACTAGTACTATCGTCGCTACGCCGATTCCAGGCAATATTAGTGCGACAAAGCCTAATATGACTGCGATTATCCCAACGACTATCATTCCCGGAGTACCGCGTGCGACTGCCGCCAAACCGGCGAAGACCAGTGCCAGAGCTACGATCCAGCCGAGCGCCACTCCTCCGACAACGATCGGCCATACAAGTATCGCTATTGCTAGTAGAAGGGCGATAATCGATAGAATCAAGTTAAGAAGTCGGCGCCATCCTGAAATGCCCTCTGAAAAAACCCTGACGAATTCAAGGCCGGCGATGATGAGAAGTCCGACAGCAAGGAATGCAATC
>DASPOC010000072.1:0-4973 GCA_035626195.1 Bathyarchaeia archaeon
AGAAGAGAAGTACGCATGACGCAAGAACAAGCTGAGGAAAGTGAGCACGAACGGGCGATTAACCGAGAACTTGAAGAATTGCCCGAAGCGGAGAGAGAACGCTTTGAGCGGATCAGAGCAGCACAGAGAGAGAAATATGGAAAAGTGGCACCCGAGCAGCTGCATGGCGCATTACACACGATTCGACGTAACGTGTACGAAAGGCAGGGATTGGAAGGCATCAAAGAGGGAAACTTCGCACGTTTCCGCAACGCCCGCCTAGGTATAGCGTTGCTGCTGGAAGAAGAAGTCGAGAAAGACGAAGAAAAACTGAGAAAGGCGCTGGCGACTCATCTCGAAGTATGCTATATAGACCTAAATGGTCCACAATACGGCACACCACGCGAACCAGAACTTCGCAAAGAGGCACCATTTGAGCCAAGCCAACGCCTTCTTGCAAGCGGCATTGTGAATACCACAAATGTCTACATAGAGCGGCTGGGCTTGACGAGAGCTGAGACGAAAGCCCTGTTTCGTAAACACAATGGCAGACATCTGAGTGGTATACACTTGCCTCTGTCGATAGATGAAGGCTGGAATCAGTTGGAGCCCAACCTGGTTTTCAAACGCGAATGATTATCAAAAGATCGCCCGCGGTCGTGCAACGTGTCCACCCAACTTTGCCGACGTTGCGGTGCTTGCCTCTCAACTCGCGATTTCAGTGGCAGCAGAATGAAGTACGCATTATGCCGGCCTGTCCAGTGGCTTAACAGCAAAAAAAATTCACGCTTTTTGAAAAAGTAATCTTGAAAAAGGGATTGCACTAGACATACAGAGTCGTTGCCGCCTGTTCGTCTATGCGTATGATGCCCTCTATCGGTTCATAGAGAGGAGCTGCATTGGCCAGCTGAAAGGCGATCAAGGCTGGCTGTTCGACAGGCCAGCGCTTCGAGCCTATAGGACACAAGGCCGCGTTCAGAAATAGAGACGGCGGGAGCGGCGGATTAACGCCTTGTTTACTCTTTTTTCGTTCCTGCGAACTGCTTCAGGCAGTATTCATATCTCTCAGGGTTTTTTATGGAAGGGGGGTAGTGGGACTTTGAACACGGTTTAATAATACGTTTGAGAGGATCCCTTGTTCCTGGGTCCATTATAGGTTCTACACCTGTTATTCTGCCTCCCGTCGGGCAACCAGGGCAGATTTTTGGTTCGCTCATTAGTTTTTCACCTCCTGTGCATTATTGGTGAGGTGTTCTTTGGGTGATCCTTTAGCCATTCGTGAGCCGCGTGAACCTCCTGACCGCCCAACGTCTTCTTTTAGAGCCTCCTCTACTAATCTCTTTAGATTATTAGGACTTATTGTCCCGCGGGGGTTCTTTGCAACATAATTCAAGCTGCTGCACGCGCCTCTGAAGATCTAAGAAAACTAGGATAGCATTCTTGATTCTATGCACAAGAAAAGAAAAAATACCAGCAGACGAAGGATTCAAGTTTCATTTAGATCAGCTCTGAATATTCTAGATGTTTATTGGGCATATTTTCTATCTATTTTTTCAAGAACTCTGTGTCTTGAAACGGTACGAAGTCTGGATATAACGGGCACATGCAGCGACACTTCGAACAATGGGGGCGTTGTGCATTGCCGACAAAAGTAGTTTGATTACGTTCGGCCGAGCGCACGAGAACAAATCGCCGACCTCGCTAATGCTTTTCTAACTGATTTTCATCGAAAAAATGGGGACGTCTGCACGTTATAAACGTCTTTGGAGTGAGGAGGGATATTCCTCGCAACGGCGCCGAAGTCATCATCAACCTTGTTTGTGTCTTCTTTTGACGCTCTGCCGTCCCGCGATGATTTAACACGTCATACGTATCGCCGCTTAAATCCTGGTATCGCACGCTTCTCAATTCTTCAGCGCATCCCCAGAACTCCTCGCCTCTTCTCAAGGGCCGGACCGTCGCGCACGCAGCAGTGCTCTTCATCCGCACCCGGTCGCAGGTGATGATGAAGAGGGGAGCCCTTATGCGACATCGGCGGGGAGGCAAAGCGCCCCGACTCGCCGTACCCTGCAGATATTAAGTCCTAGTCAAGAGTGAGAGATTCCTAATACCTACGTCGCGTGAAGGTCGTGGCCTCCAAGATATTGACGCATCCGCCCGTTCTCTGTCAACAACTCCATAAACATCGATGCAGTTTGAGGCGCGTGCACCACATTGCGTGCGCTGAACTCCGCTAGGGAAATACATACATCTTTATTTCCAGCCGCCGTCTGTCACAATGCACCCGTTGTCGCCAAAATTGAAGCGCTTTGATCCTTCTGCAATTTGCATAACAGGGGAAAGCGTGGGAGGAGCGACAAGGGTTGCTGTCCCTTTTCTTATCTTGGCGCTCGAGCCAATGGATGATTTGATCGATCATCTTCTGCCGCATCGGTTCAGACGTAAGGGTTCACACTCCCTTGCAACCCCCTTCTGTCGCTCATCATTGGCGCTGGACTCGGAGGTGGCCCCAGTATTTATCTTCCGCTCTTTTGTGGTCTTGCTGGCACCGGCGTGCACCCAAACGCAAAGAGAAAGGCGTAACCGAGACTTCGTCTAGGCTGCCATAATGTCAGCGGTCGTCCATGCCGCTCGCGTGCAAATTGCAGGGCAATCAGAGAAGGTGACGTATCATCAACATGAGCTTCGGATCCTTTTTCAGCACACGCATGGTGATTCCTTTCAGGGTCAGCTCCTCAGGCTGTATGCCGTGCACTGCTCGTACCATCCGGTTCAGTTCCTCATCGGACCGCTCAACGACGAACTCTTTGGCTTTGTACATACGCTTACGCTGTTTGCCAAACGGGTTGTTATTCCACTCGGTCTCGTACTCGCGAAGCACTCTCGCCGATGCATCGTTCTCGCGCACGGCTTTGCGAGCAACTTTGCCCGCTGTCTGTCCGCTGGTCAGCGCTGGCATGATCCCGCCACCGGTCAGCGGTTCCGTCTGGCGTGCCGCGTCGCCGACGAGCATCAGGCCGTCACTTACGACAGTCTTGAGCAGATCGCTTACGGGGACACCTCCCACGACGAGTCCGACGGGTTGCCCGTCGGGAAACTTGTCCACTACAAACTCATTGAGGTAGTCGATAGGACGCTTCGCATTTAATTTGCTCGCTAGGACACCCAGCCCCACGTTGGCAGTCCGTTCGCCTTTTGGAAAGATCCACGCATAACCGCTCGGAGAGTACTTTTCTCCAAAGTAGATGTCAAGCGTCTTCTCCAGTATGTCCACGTTTTCCATGTGATACTGGGCGCAGCTCTCAATGTCCCTGAGCTTGAGGGTGGTGTTTATTCCGCCCCACCGTCCGACCTGTGACTCAACGCCGTCTGCGCCGATCACCACCTTCGAGCGGACTTCGAACTCATCTCCCAACCTGTTCATCGTGACGCCCTTCACTGCGCCGTCTTCCGTGATGAGTCCCGTTGCACGCGTGCGCACCATTATGTCGGCCCCCGCCCGGGCCGCGTCCCTGGCGAGGTCTCGATCGAAGATCTTGCGCTCGAGGATGTAGCCAAGCGGTTCTTCCATTCGGAGCATCTCTGCGGTGACGTCAACCGTCGTGCCGTCGGGAGCGTTAACACGAACCCCGTTTATCTCGCTCGAGATCCACTTCTTGTTGATCTCCTGGACTCCCAGACGTTCCAACAGTATTGCTCCAGGGGAGCCCTCCGCACAGCGCACCGGGTCTCCGATCTCCTGCCGCTTCTCTATGAGGAGGACGTCGCACTCCTCAGCAGCGGTCCGTGCCGCGGTAGAGCCTCCGGGACCCGCTCCCACCACGATGACGTCATACTCGTCTTTCATGATTCTTCCTCGAGCGCGGTTAGGGCCCCCACGGGGCAGATCAATACGCACGTGGCGCAGGTCGTGCACGCATCGCCTATTCTGAGGCAGGACTCTACGAGCTCAATTGAATTTGTCGGACAGACCGCTACGCAGGCACCACAGTGCCCGCATTTGTCAATGTTTACCTTGATCATTCGCAATCACCTATCACAATTCGCTGCGCCGTATACCATCCATCACAGGAACGCACCAGCCAGTAAGGCTATGGGCACAAATGCGAAGAAGCTCATGGTCCACATCAGGCTCCTCACGTTGGCGACGGTCGGTTTCCTGATCAGGGACTGAATCTCGTAGAGTCGTGCGAACGCCGAGATAGTTACGACGATCGCATAGGCGATGCCGACGACCCCGAGGACGTAGGGGATGTAGTTAAAGAAGAGGGCCAATACGCTTACGGCCACTACGACCGCTACCGCAGCGCGCACGCCCCGCTTGACAGCGACCGTGGTGTACCCGTTCTTCTTGTCCCCTTCTACAGTGACGATGTCCTTAAAGGCGTTAGCTGACATCCCGCCTGCTATGATCATCGGCACGAAGGAGAGCGAGAGATAACTGATGTGTCCGAGAAGGAGCGCTTCACCGAAGACGGCGATGAACCCTGCAGCGAGTCCCATGAGGAAGTTGGCCCCGAGCCCTGAAAGGCGTTTGAAGACGCTGGGGTACATCACGAGGAAGAGAATTTCGAATACGACAATGACGAACGCGAGGAGGTTTAGATAGAGGGCGACGGCAGCCCCGATGACGAACGTCACAGCCGCATATTCCAAGGCACCTGCGGCAGAGACATTGCCCGCGGGAATAGGCCTTTCCGGCTTACTTATCGCGTCGGCATGACGGTCAAAGTAATCATTGATGGCACAGCCACCTGCGTTTATGAGGCAAATGATTACAAACGCAGCGATGAGCAGGGGTACGTTGTATAAGGGTGCGTTATAGACGACGCGTCCAAACACCATCATGTAAAGGACGCCCAAGAGGGCGAACTGAAATCGCCACGGGAATCTCGCGAGAACCCAAAACGCGATCAGCTTCTGTCGAATTACTGAGAAGGGATCGTCTTGTGTTCTTCGTCGTCTAAAAGCGAGTATATCGTCGTCCGCGTACC
>DASPOC010000073.1:0-14769 GCA_035626195.1 Bathyarchaeia archaeon
CGATAGCCAAAGCAACCAAATAGAGCGGATAGATGCGAAGCAGCCTCTTTTTGAAGAAACTCGCAACGTCGCTCCAAGCATTAAACTTCCTGTTGTTGTAACCGAGGACAAGACCAGACAAGAAGAAGAAGGTTCCTAGACCGAACAGCTCTAGATACGTGCCCAAGACGTTCTCCAACCCGAAGAGGTTTGAGTGAAAATAGTAAATGAGGTGGGTGGCCACAATCATCAAGATGGCGACGGCTCTGACGGCATCGAGTTCCAGTAGGCGCTTGCGCCTTGACGGGGGTTTGCTCATTTGAACGGAACGGATGGAGAGAGCTTCACAGGAGTAACGCACGGCGGAGAGAAGAAAAAAGGTTTGACGGCTTTCGAAAAACCCAGCTCTTTCCTCTAGTCCCACCTCCCTATTTTGCGTACCAGGTAACTCGGTGCGGTTCCTGCCCCGTCGGAGGATTATGACAGCTGCGGCATGTCAGCGTGAGGCGGCGGTGAGAATTTTTCGACTGCGACCTTCGCGGATCTAGAACCAGAAGCTTGTCTCGATAATGACCAGCTGGCCCCTGAGTATCCAGTATAATAGACTCTGCCATCCACCATCTAAAAGTGTCAGAACTGCAACCTTTGTGAGTGCTGGGCGCGGAAGCCGAGAAGTACATAGTCGTGCAACTCGTTCCAGCTGAACAGGCGGATGGGATATACGGGAAAACTCGCGTGAACGAGACTCTCCGACAGGCCCCCCCATCTGTTCAGTTGTCGTGTCTCTTTCGTTCAGTTGTCGTTTCTCTTCCGTTCAGTTGTCGTTTCAGTCGTTACTATTTCACGTCTTGAATGCTGATTCCTTAGTCACCAGATCTGACGTTTTGACGATAACAGAGTTGCCGCTGATGTTCACCGGCAGATGGCTTGGCGAACAGCCACCGCTCACATTAGCCGTTCCGATAGTGTTGATCGCAAAGTGCTTGCCGCAGTTGTTGCACACCACGTCGTTACCAGATTGCTTATAGCCCTTCGGACCGCAGACATCGCATGTGTCAAAAGCCACGTGGACGTTGCCATCGGTGCCCTTTACTGCGAAGAACTTTATGGCCGTTCCATTTGATTCGTAGGTATAGAAGGAAAGGGTATTGGTGATGCTGGACAGTGGGATTTTGACCACACCTTGCGCCGGCGAGAGGTCAGTAGCCTGCTGGTTGCCATTACCAGCGTTCCCAATGCCGTTTAGCAAACCTCCGGCGCCAGACAGCACAACGAATCCTCCGCCTGCAACCAAAACCGCGGCGACGGCTATCGCTGCGAGCAATTTCGTATTCTTCCCCTTCTTTGTTTCATTATTCACCATTTCTGTCTCCTTTGTTCCATTATTCACCATTTCTGTCCCCTCAGGATTTTTTGAATCCTGCTCGATCCTGTCGTCGATAGGCCGGATCGGATTTGTAAAGTGCTCGACGCTCCCGTCGACCATCCGGATTGGATTTTTGAATCCTGCTCGACGCTCCCGTCGACCATCCGGATCGTCCGGCCCCCAAACCCGGCTATGTCTGGGTTATGGGTTACGAGGACGATCGCGCGGCCTTCCTCGTGTAATCGTCGTATCAATTGCAGCACCAAATTTCCGTTCGTTTGATCGAGGTTCCCGGTCGGCTCATCGGCAAGAAGGATAGCTGGTTCGTTGACGAGGGCTCTTGCGATACACACCCGCTGCTGTTCACCGCCAGACAGGTGTGCTGGAGGGTGGTCGAGCCTGTGTTCCAAGCCGACATTTTTGAGGGCATCCGCTGCTTTCGTTTCGTCCAAGCTGCCATGGTAGTACTGCGCCAGCATGACGTTCTCAAGAGCGGTCAGATACGGAACCAGATGATACTGCTGGAAGATGAGCCCAACGTTCTCCCGTCTCAACCGCGTCAGCGCCGCCTGACCGACCCCTGTGACCTCTTTTCCATCAATGCGCACGATTCCGCTCGTTGGCAGGTCCAGGCACCCGATGATGTTAAGCAGCGTGGTCTTTCCCGATCCTGAAGGTCCCATGATCGTAGTCCACTCGTCCTTCTCGAAAGAGAGGGTTACTTCGTTGAGGGCTCTCGTCCCCCCGCCATACACCTTTGTGACCTTCTCCAGACTGATCACTGCTTGGTCCATCCGATCATTCACCTCGCAGCACTATTGCAGGCTCAACCGCCGTCGCGCGTCGTACTGGCAGAGCACTGGCGAGGAGGGAGACGCCGATCGCAATTGGTATGGCCACAGCCAGCACCTCCCACCTCAGCGGAATAGTCGTCGAAAATACTCTCAGCCCGATGAACTGCGCAAGGACGATCCCTGCCCCGAAGCCCCCAATACCGCCTATAAGGCCGGTTAATGTAGCTTCGGCGAGGAAAAGCGCCGCTATACTCCGGTTTTCAGCACCGATACTCTTCATGAGTCCAATCTCTCGCCGACGCTCCGTGACATTGGCCGTCATCGTCGTGAAGATCCCCATCGTCGAAGCGAGCAGCGCCACAGCCGTTACGAGCGCCATCATGCTCTGGTACTTGTCGAGTGTGCTCATCTCCGCGTTGGTGAGCTGCGTGATGGTAGTTCCCTGAACGCCGGGGATCTTGCCTTGGATTTCCGATGCCATGTCTGCAACGGGGCAGCGGACGCACAGCGCGGAAACCTGCACCGTGTCCACTTTGCCGGGCCTCGAACTCAAATCTTGAGCCACCGGCAGGTTGACGAAGATTTGGTTATCCTCGGCGCCGCCACTCTCCACAATGCCTGCTACCTTCAACTCTTTCACATTCGTCGCGGTAGTAGCGTTTTGTGCCCCTGCATAGCTGACTTTGAACGAGTCGCCGACAGTGAGATTAAGCTTCTGAGCGACATTGGAGCCGACCATAGCACTCGTCGTGTCATTTTGATCTGTTATCCAGTTCCCGGTGACCTTCCACCACGAGCTGATGTCGGCGATGCCCGTGCTGAATTCTGACGGGTCCTGAGGCGACGCCGGCTGAGGGATCTGAATTGTCTTGTTGAAGTACGTACCCGCCAGGACGGCCTGCTGCGCATTGGGCCCTTCACCGACTGTGACCACCTGGTAGAGGAATGGCGCAAACCCGAGCACATTGGCCCTGTGCTCAATGGTCTTTATCATCCACAAATCGCTTTCGTTAATGTATTTCTGCTCGGTGACGGAGCCTATGCTGACGCCCGGAAGTCCGACCTGTATCGTGTTTGACTGTGGTTGCAACATTAAGTCCGCCCCGTATTTTGTAAATTCCTGACCAACCTGATCGCCAACGCCAAGTGAAACCGTAAACAGGGCGGTCACGACTGCAGCTCCGATGAGAACTGACGCGACGCCCATCGCGAACCGCGACTTACGCCTTAGAATTGACTTCCTCAGGAGTTGAACGAACATGGTTTACACCGACTGTAAACTTCGAGGTGGCGATTCTTCAAATAGTTTACGTTAGGTGCAAACATTGTTGGCTGGCGAGAAACCTTGAAGTAGAGGTATTTACACTATACGTAAACGATGGTGAAGCTTGAGCGTATCAGTCTGCGGAACGACGGCTTGAAGAAGTTCTTCAGTCCAAACGAGGTGAGAATACTTGGGCTGCTTTGGGAGAAGGAGCGAGTGACGTCCGGGCAAATACAGAAGCAGTGCGGCGATCTCTCACTGGCCTGCATCGCAGGAACTTTAGATCGGCTCGTAAAGAGCGGCTTCGTTAATCGAACGATAGATGCGAGCGATTCACGGGTGCGGTACCTCTACGCCCCGGCCTGTACCCAACAGGAGCTCGGGACGAAGATATCCGAACAGGTGGTTGACTGTCTTGTAGACACGTTCGGCACCGCAGTCGTCAGCGGTATTGGCAGATTCAGGAGGTAGACGTATCGACTGGCTGCAATGCATTCTCGGGTGCCTGACAAAAGCCGGCTCGTTGCCGCTTTTTTTAGCGATCTTAGTTGCAGCTGCTAGCTTTTTCTCAGTTTTTCTCGTTTGGAAGAGGTTTGAGCTCCTAATCGCAGGGCAAGCAGCCATGGCATCGGCTATTGTCGTGGGAATCGTGTCGATGAGCTGTCCCATGTTTCAGTGGATTTGGGCGTACCTCGGGGCCGTCTCATTCGGGCTGCTCACGCTCAGCCTCGTTCGATACTGCCTCACGCGCAAAGGCCAGATGGAACACGCAGGCATTTCGTCGTACGTCGCAACGCTCGAGGCGCAGTTTGGCATACCTATACGGGTGATCGACACACAAATAATACGGGCATTTGCCCATCGGCGCGCCGCCTATCTTTCCGTCGGGCTCCTGGAACGGCTCGAGAAAGATGAGGTAACCGCCGTCGTAGCTCACGAAGCATACCACGTTAAGCACAGCCCGAGCAAGCTCGTATCGTCTCTAGCGGCATTAGGCTCTCTGACTTTTGTCCCGTATAACGACGAGCATTCGGCCGATCAGTACGCCGCAGACGTTGCTGGCAAGGATACTCTAGCGCGGGCCCTCCTAAAACTGGAAATCACCGGCGGAGAACAAAGAATAAAAGATCTTCTCAAGCGCGGTTGAAATTTGCATTCGCCGACGGTTCTTTTTTTGAACGCTCCATGTCTGAACAGCTTATCGCAATCACGGCAGATACCTCACGCATTGCTCAGAACCATAGCAATAAGGAACAATTTGAGGAAATAGCAAAGAAAATGAAGGATTGCGCGCATATTATCAAAAGTATGGGCGTGGGGCCTCACAATCGCGAAATATTTTTTAGACAAGCTTTAAAGGGATGCATATGGACGATAAAACGTTAGAAAATGAGCTTAAGGCGTTAGCTAAGAAAAACAACGCTCAAATTTATGAGATTGACCCGCGTGAAATTGTAGTGAGCGAATGGGTAAGATGGCGCTGTAAGTTTGGGTGCAAGGGCTTCGCAAAACACCTCGGCTGCCCCCCATATGTCCCGGGCCCTTCGGAGACGAGAGACCTTCTCAAAGAGTATTCAAAAGCGTATATCGTGCACTTCAAGGGAATACCCGGAATGGAAGATATCGACCCCAAGAGCATACCTGAAGATTGGCATCCGTTTCTCAAAGGGCTGATACGCTGGATCGGCGACACAGTGTACGATCTCGAGCAACACGCGTTCTACCAAGGCTATTACAAATCCCTGGCCTTTGCAGCGTACCCGTGTATTTACTGCGACGAGTGCGTAGCTGAGCAGTCAGAGGGCGTTGTGGACCTCTCGCTGAAGAGGGCTTGCAGGCACGCCGAGAGGGTCCGAACCTCAATGGAAGCAGTCGGAGTCGACGTATTTGCCACTGTAAGGAAGCTTGACCTGCCAATAGAGGTCATTCCGTGCGAGAGGAATGTGTACGGAATGATCACCCACACGAACTTAAACTCATACGGGTTACTCCTCGTCTACTGATGCGATTGTTCGCCAACAAGCAAGATAAAGCCACAAGTCCCATGTTGCGAGTTTCCGAGCCGTGCAGTCAGCAAAAGCCTGCGCTTCTGCCAAACATGGCCAGCCGCCGAGCGCCATCTTCGTCGCACGGCTGACGGAGCGTACTCCTCAACTCCTCCGGCGACAAGAGAAACTGTTTTTGAGGCACCGTCAAGACGTCGAGGCCCCATAGCGGGATCAGTAGCGTTTCCTCGACGTTGCTTAAATGAACCTTCATCCCTTTTCGTTACCTTCCGCCACAAACAGAGGTGTCGAACCTCAGAATCACCGTGTTTGAAGAGAGCATATTCGCTAGGTAGTGGATATATACCGCGTTATACAAATATTCAAGAGATCCTGCATGACGCCCCAAACATTCGCTAGCCTGATCGACGAGATCCGGGCAAAGCGACCACTTATACACCACATTACCAACAGCGTAACGATCAATGATTGCGCAAACGTCACGCTTTCGATCGGCGCTGCACCGGTCATGGCAGAGGCGCCCGAAGAAGTCGAGGAGATGGTTTCAAGGGCGGATGCGCTTGTGCTTAATCTGGGGACTCTATCGCGGCATCAGGTTAATTCCATGTTAAAAGCTGGACGCACCGCCAATACCTGCGGTATTCCCGTTATTTTAGACCCGGTTGGTGCAGGAGCGACGAGGATGCGGACAGACTGCGCACGATTGCTTATAAAGCAGATCAGAGTTTCTGTGCTGAAGGGCAACGCTGGAGAGATCGGTGTACTTGCGGATGCGGGAGGCAGCGTCAGCGGTGTTGATTCGCGAGGTCTAGATGGAAATGCGCTGGATATAGGCAAGGAGTATGCGGGACAGACGGGCCTTACCGTGGTCATCAGTGGCGCTAAAGACATTGTCACAGACGGAATCCGCTCGGCTATAGTGGAGAATGGCCATGGAATGATGGGCAACCTCTCTGGAACAGGCTGCATGGCGGCTTCCCTCGTAGCAGCCTTTGCGGCGGTCTGCTCGGATCATGTGACATCATCTGCAGCAGCATTGGCTGCATTCGGGGTTGCAGGTGAGAGGGCAGCCCAGAGGGCTTCAGGTCCGTATTCGTTCCGGACGGCGTTAATGGACGAGGTCGCAGGTCTGCTCCCAGAAGACGTAAAACGACACGCGAGGGTGCGGTCAGTCTGAACCATGGGATACGAACTTTACGTGATAACGGACCCGACGCTGGCAGTCGGTCGGTCTCACGAGGAGATCGCGCGGCTGGCGATTGAAGGTGGAGCTGACGCAATACAACTTAGAGACAAGAAATGTGATAAGCAGGATCTTGTCGTAACTGGACGACGCATGCGGAAGGTGACGCAGGACGCGAACGTGCTTTTTGTGGTCAACGACTGGCTGGACGTGGCACTCTCTTGCGGGGCCGACGGCGTTCACTTAGGTCAGAGCGACCTGCAGGTTCATGAAGCGCGCGCTCGCGCTCCCCACGAGTTCATTATTGGCGCCTCGGTGAGTTGTACTGCGGAGGCGATTCTCGCAGTCGAGCAAGGGGCAGATTACGTTGCCGCAAGTCCTGTTTTTCCTACAGCATCAAAACCCGATGCAGGAGCTGCCTGTGGCATCGCCGGAATCAGGCAAATCAAGAGGGCAGTTGATGTCCCCGTCGTGGCTATTGGCGGCATCACGCTGAATAATGTCCGTGATGTTCTGGAGGCAGGAGCTGACGAAATCGCTGTTATATCAGCGGTTGTCGCGCAACCGGACATCACACGCGCTGCTCGTGAGATGAAGAAACGGATCTTGGACTCTCTCTCCAGCCGCTAACGCGGGCACCCTTATGGACATCTTGTATATCCGTAATCGCTGCACGACGTATGCGTTAAGCGCCACTCTCAAGGAAATGATTATGCCGCTTTGTGCGTTCTTACTACCGAACACCACAACGGCTTCTCCTTACCGGCAGTGGTGTAACAAACTGCCGGGGTCAGATTTATGGCTCCGACTCCTGCTTTTTAGCCGCATGCGGTTGAAGGATTGCCGCCTACTTATTTCTTCACCATGCCGTGCTGCGATGAATCTCAGAGACCCATATAAAAAAAAGATCTTTTTTTTAGCAGCATAAGGGATAACAAGTCGAACCTTCAGATACGTATTCTGAAAAAATGTTCTTTTGGCGGATTCTGTCCTAACCCAAGTTTATGAGTTGCTCACAAAGCGATTACAAGGCGTTAAGGTGAAAGAGTCATTGCCGCTAAAACTGACGGAGCTTGGGGCAGCCCCGACGGCCTGAGGGCCTGCATTTCCCTCAGTGCAGGACTAAAGTTAGCCTTTGACCATACGTTGTTTCTTAGCGACATAATTGCTTGTTTTGCGGCAAAACTGGGCGCTAAAATCAGGCCTTCTGCGTAAAATAGAGAGCCGGGCTGCTTCTCCTGCCAAAGGCTCGTCTGAAACGCCATATGGGCTGCAGAACTCGCGAGGCAGTGAGCCTCGATGCGTATATCGACAGTATGATGAGAATCGAAGATTCCGGGGCACGATAACGATGTCGAGAGCCAGCACAGCTTAAGGGATTTAGATACTTTCTTGTGGGCTATCTTTTCTTTTGATTCTTTTTGAGCTGTCTTAGCTTAGCCACTTCCTCTTCATCCCAAGGGAGCGCCAAGAGGTACCCTCGGTAATATGGCGGCGTGATATAGATCAAGAGGATGCGATCGCGGGCGAGGCCAACAGGAATCGGGGTGGTTCCGACAAGACGTTTACCGAAGATCTTGTAGCCTGGCCCCACATAGTAGACCTCTTTTGCGTTCTCCACGATGTATTTGGCACCTTCGGTAAAGCTCATGTCGTGAAGCAGTATTTCGTAATCCCTGTCGTCAATAAGTCTAACCACTTTCCGCCCTCGTCAATCTGTGCCTAGCATAGCTGATTCAAAAACGTAATTTGACTGACGCAAACTTAAAACCTTTTAAATGCTCGAAAAGCTATTCCGACTCGCGATTAATCTTACGTGCAAAATCATATAGCTAAAGCGGAATGCTTAAAAACCCGTGCGAGCGCAGGGGAGATGGGAAGGTCGCAGTGTCTCCGATTGTAAAAAGAACGATGGGCTCGCAAACGTGTCCAATGTTGACGCTTGCAGATTTGTATGAAATAGTGAAGGAGAGCGTTAGAATCGTTACTTTCTATGTGCACGGTTGGAACGTGCTATCCCACCGTGATGCTTCAAATACACGTCGACGGAAAGACCGTGAGGGAGGCGAGTATAACGACATACACACCCCAATGTCTCAGTGATTTGGAAGACGCGTATCAGAGAAGAATAGACGGGCTAACCGCTCGCCGGAATGAAGGGAGAAAGGTAGTCGGCACCTTTTGTCTGTTCGTTCCCGATGAGATTATTTATGCCGCGGGGGCCGACCGTGTCATTTTATGCGGGGGACGAAATGCGACGGTTTCACTCGCCGAGGAGTATCTGCCGAGAAATATCTGCCCATTAGTGAAATCGTCCTTCGGTTCTGTCGTGAGCACGGAGTGCAGCGGGGGAGATGCGTGTCCCCACTTCAATGTCATCGACATGGTGATTGCGGAGGCGACGTGCGATGCGAAGAAGAAGATATATGAGCTCTTGAATGAGTATATTCCGACATACGTCATAGACCTCCCACAGAAACCGGACAGCCCTGCAGGAATAGCGTACTATACTGTGCAGTTGGAGCAGTTTAAAGACGTCATGGAGGGACTTACGGACACTGTCATCACTGACGACCGTTTGCGACGGGAGATTAAATCAGCCAACGAGACGAGGAGCTTACTCCACAGGCTGTACGAATTGAGACGAAGGGATCCACCGCCAATACAGGGCCTCGACGTCCTGACGGTGCTTCAAAAACAGTTTTTCTTATCGCCAGAGGAGTTGAAGAGTATGCTCCGTCAGCTGTGCGACGAAGCGGAGCAGAGGTCAAATGATGACGCGCACAAGCCGAGAATCATGATTTCGGGGGGCCCGATGGCAGGGGGAAACATCAAGGTGCCGAAGATTATAGAGGATCGAGGGGCCGTCATCGTCGTGGAGGAGAGCTGCACGGGTACTAGAGCATTCTGGAACCTCGTGGATGAGCATGAGGATCCGCTCAGAGCGATCGCGGAGCGATACCCGCAGATACCGTGTTCCTGCATGACGCCGAACGAACGGCGGACGGAACATATACGTGAACTGATCGAACGTTTCAACGTTGATGGCGTCGTGTATTACACCCTGCTGTCGTGCCACGGATATAACATCGAGAGATTCATGGTTCAGCAGGCGTTAAAGGAGACACACACCCCTCTGCTCGCGATTGAAACTGATTATAGCGATTCCGACGTCGAGCAGATAGCGACGCGGGTGGATGCGTTCATGGAGATGATCGCATCATCACCGTAGGGATCGATGCCGGCGCAGCGACGACGAAGGCAGTTATCCTTAGAGATGAAACGATTGCCGCGTACAGGATCGCCCTCACCTGATTTGATTTTTTTGCACGTCGCCGAGATCATTTACAGGGTGGTTCAGGCTGATGCGGGGATACAGAGAGGAGACGTTGAAAATGTCGTCGCTACCGGGTATGGCAGAGCGAGCATCGAATTTGCTCACAAAGCCGTGAGCGAAATCACCGCCCACGCGGCGGGCGTACATTACCTCTTTCCAGACGTTAAGGGAATCATCGACATCGGCGGTCAAGACAGCAAAGTCATAGCACTGGAAAATGGGAGGGTGGTAGACTTTTTGATGAACGATAAATGTGCGGCAGGCACCGGCAAATTCTTGGAGTTTACTGCGAAAGCGTTGGAGGTGTCTACAGAGGCGTTGGGCGGCCTTGCCCTCGCGTCGCGAAGCCCCGTAAGCATCAGCAGCATGTGCACGGTGTTTGCCGAGTCAGAAGTCGTATCCTTACGGGCGAGAGGGCTCACAAAGGAGGATGTCGCCGCTGGACTCGTAGAGAGCATCGCGCAGAGAGTCTCCGTCATGGCCAAACAGATTGGTTTAAGAGAGCATGTTGCCTTTGTCGGTGGTGTGGCAAAAAACGCAGGCATTAAGGCGGCGTTGGAAAGAAGGCTAGGTGTAACGCTTTTCGTGCCCTTTGAGCCTCAAATTACGGGAGCGTTGGGAGGGGCGTTGCACGGCAAGGCTGAGGTGCTAGCCGGCCATGAAGCTTTGCTGCGCAGCGGCGCACCACTATCCAAGCGGTGATCTGCGTGAAGTTATTGATGTTTGATACGAACGATTTCTGGTATAAAACGTTTGAAAAAACCGTCGATCACGTCAGCTCGGTAGATACAGAAGCATCAGTGCAAGACTCGCTTGTCGTTTTCATAAACGTCGAGAAAGAGGACGAGGCGCAACGGGACAGAGTCGTTAAAAAAGCGGTTGAAAACATCAGCTGGCTGGCGAGAAAGACAGATCGAGAAAGAGTGGTCCTCCACTCATTTGCTCATCTCTCGGAAAGTAAGTCGAGCATAACGTTTGCCGAAGCGGTGTTCAAATCAATCATGGATGCGCTCTGTGCGAAAGGACTTGAAACGCGCACGACACCTTTTGGCTATTTCCTCGAATTTACAATTCATGTGAGGGGAGAATCTCTCGCAAAGGTGTGGAAGTCCATTTAGAACCGAAATGAGTCATCAACAGGAGGCGTCTGCCACGCATCTCGCGCGGGCCCTTACGCCTCTGGTTTTGCGAAGACGAACCCATAGTGATAGGGCTGAAGGTCGTGGCTGCTCACGTAGGCAAATCCTGCTTTTAATGCCCACTCGTGACACTGCTCTGGTTTCGGTCGGATGTCCATCGGCGGCCCCCGTGGAGTGCTGCTATCATAGTTCCAATGAATGATGCCGACCCTCCCATTTGGCCTTAGAATGCGATAGGTTTCGTTCAGCATGCGCTCAGGTCTCTCGTCGTGCAATATATTAAACAGCATCACGTAATCCACGCTCACGTCGGCGAGTCCTGACCCGTCGGCGATAAAGTCACGAAGCATTAACACAATATTCGTAAGCCCGCTGCCCTGCGCACGTTCTTTCACGGTATTGATCATTTCTGGCTCTATGTCGATTGCATATATATTGCCGGATATCAACGTCGCTGCAGGAATGGTGAAGGTGCCGTAGCCGCACCCAAACTCGGCCACATCGACGACTGTACCATCAATCCCTAGTTTACCGAGCACTTCGAATGGCTCGAAGAAACCCTCCCATATCGCTTCAGCGGGGATGTCGCTCTCTCGCACTTTCACGGTGATTCCATCATTACAAAGTTGATCCGATTACCGTCAAATCTTACACCCGCTGAGCAGTTTGTTGACACTAAAATAAAGAGTTAGCCTATAATCGCAGCAATTTTTCGTATGCGCGCATTTGAAAAATGCCGCGAATGGAAAAGTGAGCCGTATGACCGCGATGAGCCGTTCTTTTCGTCAAAAGTGGTGAGGATGAGAAGAGACGAGGGAATATATACCAGAACTGGACGCGATAGCAGCCCGCCATGGAGCATCACGAGGCGGAAAGCGCTAACTTACTCCTGAATAACTATCAAATCCGCTTTCCGCGGGGCTCAAATCTACGGCGCTCACAGGGGGCTCACACCCTCACCCGCCCGCGAAAGTCAAAGTGCTTTTTTAACGAGTTTCACGGCATTCAGGACAAACCCTGGACACCGCGCCGGCACGACCTTGTTCTTCTTCGCTTCAGCAACCTGTTGCGGGTCTGAAAGGTTGTAACTGAGCAGGCCCGTACAGGCTACTGAGCCATTACGTGTTTTGAATTCCCGAAGAAACTCACAACGACCACCGCGTAGGTTTTTTCTTTCGCTGCCGTGTCATAAGCCTGTATCCTGCCGTATCGCAGTCCGATCACCATGATCGCACCAGAGAGAGCCCCGCATATATCATCAGTGTAGGCGATCAAGGGCAAACAGTAACCTTCACGACTACGCTTTACCGCATGAATGAGCACAAGAACGTCTGCGGCGCGGTGAACTACTATATTGACGATATGCTGCTGGCGGAACGTGGAATATTAATCCACCCGGCACGTGCTCTGCGTCTTCTGGAAGCTTGGTGCTCGCTGGCGCCGATACGGCGAAGCTCTCGCTCGGCACGCACTCGCTTAAAATCGACTGGTTACGCGCTTTGCATGCTACGTCTCTATGAGGGGTAAGGCCAACTTGAAAAAGAAGAGCTTAACGGGCTGGAAGTCGAAAAAAGAAATAATGAACTATAAGCTAAAGAACGGTTCAAAACCTCCCTAGATGTGCGCGCCTGATAATGCAAACGCCGCTTTACTTGAGCATAAAGGGTGGTCTGCGGTGCCGGATCAACAGAGTCCGCGGATGCAGCGGGCAAAAATGATGCAAAGAGCAGCACAATTATGTATGGGTGCAAAGGCGCCTGTTAGGAGAGTAAGGAACTAATGTGTTCGGTAGGCGGCCCGTTCGGAGACGAAGAGATAGTGTGGCCGAAGAACTATCGGTGCAGTGCGTGCGGAAAGAAGTTCAAGGCGGTCGGCGAGGACCCTGCGTGTCCATCCTGCCAATCAAGCGATCTTGAGGAGCTTCCGGAAGATTAATCAGACGCGCTCGTGGCCGTGTTTTTTGAGGTCTCGTAGCGATGCTGCGCGCACAACGAAGAACGTCTGATCGTTCGCTAAAGGTCTCCATAAAAGCCCTCGTGCTAGAAGGAGGCAGTTCACGTCGGCCCACGACTCATCCGGCTAGTTAAGGCATTAGACGCGAATAACAATGATTACGCCAGCAATATGTAGCGAACGCGTGCATCAGCTCTTAATCCAAAAGCAAGTACCTCTCACTGTCCTTCAACGAGAGAGAGATCCCGCGTTTGGCCGTGGGAAAGTATAGAAGGACACCAGAAGACACCGTGCTGCATTTCTCATCCAAAGGCGAGCTACAAACAAGCTTCAAAGGGTAAATGGCCGTCTGGCTAATCTCTAATATAGCGCGGACGGCGGTACTCCTCAAATATGGAATGTGCTCTCTATCACCACACAGCTTACAATGCGCGTACTTCTCGCACCTTTGGCAGTTCATCACGCGTGCATCTCATGCAAGGCAGCTTAAAGAGGAGTATCCGGGCGGTGGGAAACTAACCTGGCGAGAGATACCCGGCGATTTGCTCTTCCAACGCGCTTTGCGTGTTCTATTTCTATGGAAGGTAAAGCGCAACTTGAAAAAGAAGAGCTTAACGGGCTGGAAATCGAAAAAAGAAATAACGACCTAGGAGATGAGGATAGGTCAGAAGGTACACACTGGTTTCTCGTAACGCTCCTTAGCGCAGCGTTCGTGATAACACTTGATAAGCCTACGCGTGAGGTCCGGATGATAAGTTCAACGCTCGACACCTAAGGCTGCGTCCGGATTCAAGAACCAAAGGAGGCATAGACGATGCACTGGCGAGGCTGCAAACGGCAATATTTGTCGCTATGCTCAGAGTCAACCGGGGCAAGTGCAAATACGTACCCAATTTAGGATGGGGTCTTTGACATGCACGCCAACATGGTTAAACAAAGTCAGCTATCAAGTGAGTGCTGGGGTGTCCAGGTTTTGGGCCTGTGTCACTGTACAGACTGCGAGTTTTTAAACACGAAGGACTGCAGCGGCAAGCGCATAAGAAGAACTGGCAAGAACGCAAATGGGTTTAGAGTCCCGTTGAGCGGTCTTTCTAACAGCTAACCGCTTCTAAATCCTGTGAATCCTGCCCACCTGCCGCATTCTCTGCTTCGTGCATCCCAGTTTACCGCGTTGGGTCTGTATGGATTCCGCCGAGCTCAATCTCAACGGGTGTGATGATCTTGCCGGTGCGTGATTATGGTTCCACGGCCGTCTTTGCCACAAGATTGCGCCGCTGCGAGTTTCTCCAACCCATTCAAATGCCTCATACTGCCCTGTGCCCTGCTGCGCCGCCGCGCGTAGCTAGCACTAGCGCTTAGCGGGCGTAAGCATGCCTTGGGCTTGTGCTTCGCTTCGCTATTAGACGACGATGAAGCAAAAACCTTGGCGCGGGCAAACAGAGCTTTGTGCGCTTAGACTACAACAGCTGCCCGATTCTGCTTCAGGCGACAACATGTCAGCGGTTACGAAGTCCTAGCTCCAAATGAGCTATCACAACGTGCCAAAAAACACTGGCCAGAAAGGATCTTGGGTGGGGATTGCCAGGGGGACGAGCGTCCCGTCGCGCCGCTTGATTGTTTTTGTCTTCGGGTCACGCGTTACCTTTCCGATAAGGGATGCCTCGATGCCGTTGGCACTTAACTTGTGGAGTATGGCCTTTGAATGGTTCGGCCTAGCCGTAATCAGGAGTGAGCCCTCGGCGATCGCT
>DASPOC010000074.1:0-16568 GCA_035626195.1 Bathyarchaeia archaeon
GCATACTAGCATCAATGGCACGTTCGACAACTGGAACACATGGAACTCTGTAGGTAGCCCTCCCTAACGTCCTCGTGAGTTGCTGATCTGGTGGAGACCTGATCTAACGACGGCAGGTAAGGAATGCCTCCGTAACGAACGTCGCCCATTATGCTCTTCTCGCAGCTAAAATGAGAACAAATGACAAAGCTTAAGCTAACGCGCCGCCATTTTGCTTTTTAAGCGAAGCACATCTAGGAAGGCGAAACGAATGAACAAACGCATTACGACGAGCATCTTTCTAGCGACTCTTATGCTCGTCTCGCTTTTTGCTGTGGTAAGCAGTGCGGCGAGCGTGAGTGGCACAACGATGGCCGGCACCGGCCCCGCCGTGACCTCCTCGGGCGGGGTGCATGCCCCAGCGGGATACAGTGGGTATGCCGACTTCTTTGCCGTCGACACTAATGGCACTCTCTGGCACACTAACGGTAGCGGTACTTGGGACTCCCTCGGTGGAGTGGGTACCTCATCACCCGCCGTCGTCTCCATGAACTACAGCTACTTCCGCCTCGACGTCTTTGTGCGCGGCAATGACGGTGCGCTCTGGCAGAATTACTACCAGAACGGCTGGTCTCAGTGGGAATCCCTAGGCGGGAAACTGGCGGCCAACACGGGGCCCGCGGTCTCTTCGTGGTCAGCAGGTCGTCTCGACGTCTTTGCAAAAGGCACGGACGGCGCCCTGTGGCATAAAGCGTGGAACGGCACGTGGTCCAGCTGGGAATCACTCGGCGGGAACCTGACGTCGTCACCCGCTGCGACGCGCTGGTCGTCAAACGCCACTAATAACATCCAGGTCTTTGCGCGCGGCACCGACGGTGCCGTTTGGTGGAAGCAATGGGATGGCAGTGCATGGTCCACGTGGGCCTCTCTCGGCGGGCAAGTCGCCCCCAACACGGGACCAGCGGTGAGCCAAACCCTCAACCTCTTTGTACAAGGCAAAGACCATCAACTCTGGAATAAGTATGCCGAGGGCTCCAGATGGTCCGCCTGGCGCACCCTCGGCGGAAAGCCTCCCGAGGCGCTGTCTAATGCCTCACCGGCCGCCGTAGCCGACCCCAACCTCCACACCAGAGTGTGTGTCAGCAGCACTAACGGGAACCTCTGGTCTAGCGAGAATGATGTTTCCGGTCTCTGGCCCCAATGGTCCTCCGTGGGCAGCCCCCCCTAACACCCTCAGGGATCGCTGATACCGATATGGAGACACGTATAGAGCAACGGCAGGTAAGGAGAGCCCCCGTAACGTAACGGGGGTGTATTTTTCTTTGACATTTTCCTTAGCTCATATCTATTTATTTCTTTTTTCGATTTCCTTTGATTTTTGGGGCCCGTTCACCAGCTGACGCAGCAGTCCATGAGTACTACCTAAAAAACGTCGTGCACGATGGCCTGAATTTTACCACACTTTCGCTCTACTTTTTAGCTAACAATTAACCCCACATACTCACCATCTTTCCCCGTAACAACGATTGCGTGGAGGTCGATAAACTCCTATTGAAATTGCAGACTACAAAAACGACTATGCCACTATGGCTGCCGAAAAACTTTTGTGGAAGTGCTCAATCAGTTGGGAAGCTTATCAATACCTGCGAGACCGCGTGCACGATGGCCGGCTACCAAACAGCGCACGTCAGTAGTTGCGACGAATTATCAGGAGGATGCAAGTGCACATGCATCGGTGCCGCGAATATAGCAATGCGTATCAGGAGTCGTGAAGCCAACTTTTCAGATGCCGCTGTATCTCCTATATTCTTGTCTATTTTTAGATTTAGCGGCGTAGGCGTGGCCGGTTCAGGGGTAAATCCGTTAACCTATTACGCGGTTTCACGGCCCTAAGACTGCTCCGCAAGCAACCCATCGACCTCTCTCCCGGGACGCGATATACCGTTTCATCATCCGTGTTATTGGATTCATACCGTTCTGCCTCTTTTTTCCGATTACTACTGTATTGTGAACGTCGCTGTAGCTGACGATGGCCCACCGGAAACTCCCTTGCCTACCCACCTCTAACCCAGAGCAGCAGTTGGTTACCCACCGAGTGTGGGGACAGTCAGTGCAAGTCGTGCTTGAAGATGTGTTCTAATCCTCACGATTACCCCTTCTATACGGCCACCGTTACCGTTACGTTGACGCGTGCGTAGCGTGGGGAGCGTTCGCGTTTCCCTTCTTTTCTTTTTTTTCTCGTTTTGTCCACTTCTGTTCTTGTGAGGTAACGACCAAAAGGGATCCTTTATGGCGGTACCCAAGGTCAGTGCAACTAAAGGCTGCTACAATGGGTCGCGCGAGAGCGGCTACAGGAGCTGACGTCTATTCACGACGTTGTTGCATTTGCCGTCGTTGTAGCGGGACCCACCGTCTGCACTGCCGGCGGTACCCACGAACCGTTCAGCAAGGACTCCTGTGGCCAGTACGCACGCAACCAAAGCTCAAATGGGCCTGACGGAGCGGGAAGCCAATTAGACTCTTTTTTAGGGCCGGGTGACGCATGTTGAATGTAGATGTCGAGCGATCCGTCCGGGTTGTACGTCAAGTTGCCAAGGTGTGGCGCAATCGTCGATCGGTTAAGTGGATTGGGCACAGGGTAGCCTTGGGTGTCGTACATGGTGAGCGACCAAAGCGCGTTGACGGGCGGGGTGCTGTTGTTCGCAAAGTGTAGCACGTAGTTGTTCGCGCCGGAGTACGGGACGCCAGTAGCGGTGGCATTTGACGTGAAGTACAAATTGTCCTGCGGGAGGTTAGGGAATGATCCACGCAGTACCACAGCGTCGCGAAGCGTGTAGTTTGTCCCGTATGCGCCACCGCTATACGTGGTATCCCAGCTATTATTGTGGACAATGCCCGCGTTGATGCTCGCGGCAACTTGGCTGATCCCATCTTGAAAACCCTCTGCGATCGCGTTCTGCATCGTGGCATTCAGACCGTTCCAGTTAAAGGGCGTGCCCGGAACGATGCCGATCCGAGCCATCTGATCAACGACAGGCTTATCTGCACTGCTTGGGGGGTTGCCACACATCACGGTTGCCATGCGGCCATAGAATACGTCAGGAGTCATATTAGCGACCTCCGCAAAGGCAGCGGGAGCCCTGACATATGTGAGGTTCACGTTGGGATTTCCCGGCACGGTGGTTGGCGGCGTGTAGTGTGTGCCCCAGGCGCTCAGCGGGGTCACGGTGACATTATCCTGAAAGGCTGCCGCCGCGGGAAGGTCAGTGGGGCCGTTCTGCTGTGCCCGCCCTACAAGCAGCATGGTGTTTGTCGGTGCCTGAATCTTTGTCACGTTTGCGGGGAGCGTGCCATTCCACCCAGGACCGACGAGGGCAAAGGCGCCTGATTCGTTCCCGGTGGTGCGTGACCCCAGCGATGCAAAGACATTCTGCCACGCATCATACATCGCTATTACGTAGTACCGACCGTTCGACGCAGGAACGCTCAGCACCATCGGTTCTTTCGTCAGGTTAAGCCATCCCTGCGCATAGGCCCAGTCATAGGTTGCATACGGCAGCGATTGTGCGCTTAGCGACCCGGACGTCAGTTGCGCCTGGTACGGTCTCGCAAGCTGATTGACGGGTGCAACACCAAGCGTTGCATTTGGCGCCGGCACTGCCGTTTGGTGATCCTTATAGACATCAGTCCAGACGAGGGGATAGCCGTAGACGTACGCCGCCGCTGCGATCTGTCGTGCCTCCGCCGGCGTCGGCGGGCCCGTTGTGGCGGGAATCGTGATCCCATCGATCGTTTGGGTGGTAGAGGCGCTCTGGGTGGTCGAGATGACGTACCCAACGCTGGAGAGTATTATGACAATAATAACAACGATGCTGAGCATCCAGAATGGTTTCATGTGGATTACGGGCTATATATTTACGTAAATAACTTACGAAGTGACTGCCTTGCCTACCTCTTTCCACACTAATCACCTCAGCCGAAGCCTATTGGAGGCTCTGAGTGTCCCAGCGAAACGAGAATACCGCAGATCGGGAAGACGGTGCGAGCTTCCGGCGGTTTCCACCATAGTGAATACCGCGCTTGCGCTAAGCATACAGGCGTAAGAGCAAAGGTTGCGGAAGCATCCAATATCCGGTAGTCTTGTCAGCGCTGAAATGGAAAAGATGAGCAGGGCTTAGTTTAGTTTGGCTGCTACTAACACCAGTCGAGCAAGGCGACCGACGAATCATTGTCTGCTGTTTTCGAACGCAGCGGCATATTCCCCTAGCCCACGGGCATCTGTCCGTCGCTGCCCTCAAGTATCTGGATATCTGGCGCTCTCTTGAGCGCGTATGCAACCACGAGTCCCAGAAGACCTAAAACAAGTGCTACGACGACCACGTACGTGAACGCCTGCGCCGTGGGAGCGAGCACGATGGTAGTGCCTCCGGGAATCGCAACAATAATCGGGGCAGCATAGAGCGTCAGTAATGCTCCAGTAACGGTGGTACCAACGGCACCGCCGATATACCGGAATACCATGTTGAGGGCAGTTTCTGCGCCGGTTCTACTTGGAGGCACGTACAAAAAGAGGAGGTTGATCGCCGCAACGAAGACGCCGCCGACGCCCGAAAACAGTATGATGGTACCGATGATGATCCCAACAAGCGAGCTGCCCGCCAACGCGAAGAACACAAAGCTTGCGGCAACGATGAACGAAGCGAACACGAGCGTGTTCTTCGCTCCCCGGCGCGTGACGAGCACCCCAAACAGCGGGCTAGCCACGAGTACAGCGATCCCTGAAGGCACGTAAACGAGCGCGGTCTGAAACGTGTTCAATCCGAAGCCAACAGGCGGAGGGGTTTGTGCAAAATAAACGATCGCCACGTCAGCCAAGAACATGGAAAAGCCTGCGATAAACATCACGAAGTTAATTTCGAGAATGTAGCGGGCACCCGGCAGCTTAAGGCCGACGAGCGGATTACGGACGTGAAGCTCCGCATAGACAAATGCGATCGTCGCGGCCACGCCGAACGTGAGGAGGGCGAGCGTGTAGGGCGAGGACCATCCCCATACCCCGCTCTGCGTGAGCGGTACCAGAAAACCGAGAATCGCGAGCTCGAGTAAGATGATGCCCCAGTAGTCGAATCGGGACGGCGTGCGAACGGGCGACTCAGGGACGCGCCAGGCGATCAGCGCCGTTACGATGGCTGCAACGGGAGCCAAAAGGTGGTAGTTCGTCTGCCAGCTAAACGTCTGAGTGATCCATCCGCCACCGACAAGCCCGATCGTCGACCCCACGGCAAACATCGCGCTCACAAAGCCTGTCGCCGTTGCGACCTTTTCGTGCTGAAACTCGTCTCTGATTATTGCAAACGCGAGCGGGAACATCGCCAGCCCGATTCCCTGTATCGCCCGGAAGACGAGAAGGCTCTCTACAGACCACGCAAAGCCGTTTCCGATGACTGCGATCGTGTAAAGGACAATCGCGATGAGTAGGAGCTTCTTCTTCCCATAGGTATCACCGAGTTTGCCGAACGAGGGCGTCGCAAGGCTGCCGAACAACAAATAGATGCCCGGAACCCAGGCGATCACGGCCTCGGTGGTGTGGAAGTCCGCTTGTAGGACGGGCAACGCCGGAACGAGCATTGATTCACTGAAAGACGTTACCAGGGCAGTCAGGCTCAAAATTGCTAAAATAATGCCAGTGCCTCTTTGGCTGCCATCCGAATGCGCTGCCACAATGGCGTACCTCAGTGGCGAATATCCGTGCTCATCTAAATGATTATCGATTTGCTTTGATTTGTGTTGAGCGATTCAAAGGTGCTAGTCAAGACGAGTAGTTGGAGCAGTGGAGAGATTATGACACGATCGGAGCCTAATGCAGGCTTTTCAGAACTGCTCCAAGATCTCAAATCGGCATCAGAGGAAATCACATAGTCTGAAGCGCTTGCACCAGCCGCTGAAAGAAGTGGTTTATTAACAGCCTCCGTCTGATGCAGACGGAAACCGTATGTCACGCGCACGGTGTGAGCGGGATTCGTTGGAAGCAATACAAACACCCCCTGCCGGAGCACGTTTATGAAGGTCTACATGAAGTATTGGAAAAGTGCGACTGTGTAGGCGGAAGAGCACGCTTTATGGTTATTGGAATTAATTAACTAACGTTCAGATTCGATTAATTAGTGAAGGAGCTAGGTATATGGAATTCAAAGAACAAGCCGGACTCTTAAAAAGAGTGCTGGGATTAAAGAAGGAACCACTGGCAATCACGTTCACGAATGACGAAGTTTCAGATGGCCTGTACGAGAAAACGTCTATTTGTAAGGCGTTGAAACGTGCTGCCGAAGGTGACTGTTTTGTTATAGATGAAAAGGTAGAGACCTGCCCTGGCGGCAGTAGGTATTGCGGTTTCACGGAGTTTGCGGGACAACAGAAAAGGAGCCTTCAGCGGTTCCTTACCAAAGGAGAGAAGCTCACCAGTACGATTGTATCTTTCGAGAGAATGTTAAAACTGACAGTTCAGCCGCCTACAGGATTGGCAGATAGATTAGTTATATGTCCGCTTGAAAAAACAACACTGCGACCTGACATTGTGTTGTTTCAGTGCAACCCAGAACAAGTATGTCGGCTGATAACCTTGGACACCTACTGGGACGGCATATCACCACAACAACAGGTCATAGGAGCATTATGCCATAGTTCTATAACATACCCCATAGTGACTGGGTGCACGAATATATCTACTGGTGATTGGACAGCACGAAGACAGCAGGGATTTGAACCGGACATACTGTTCCTGACAGTACCATACGAACGAATGCACAATTTGATAGCTGCTATTCGCGAATGCTCAGCAGGAGATGCAGAGGCAGTAATACCCGAAGGATTCCAATCCGGGTAATTAAGATCGGGATAGTCCCTGAGCCGTCCTCTTTTTCGTCTTCAGGCTGTAGGTCAACAGCTTCCTGCCAACTTAGATCGAGCTCGTGTGAGTTGTGCAACTCTTCGTCAGAGTTGTGCAACTTTTTATCCTTGTTGTGCTCCTTTTTGCCATGATTCTCGTATCCAACAAAGGCCCAATGGACGGCTCAAATACCTCAGACTGTAAAAAGAACCATGGGCTCGGCCGGATTCGAACCGGCGACCTCCGCCATGTCAAGGCGACGTCATAACCAGCTAGACCACGAGCCCTAGCGCAGTGCTATCTGATCTATCTCTAATAAACCTATTGTCAGGCCAAAACAGCTGATTTTCTTACACTAGGATCAAAACGCAGCAGACAGAAACCCACGCTTACGTCAATCTGTCGGTAAAGATGCAAATGTTACTCGTAAGTAGCACAGAGGTAGTGGCGAGTCGGTGCGTATGCACTACGTAGAGCTACGGGCGCATTCAGCCACGCTCGCCCAGACTCGATACCAAAATGTATAAAACCGTTAATGCGCTTGTAGACAGCAGCTCATTAGCTTCTTACGACGCGAATACAAAAGGCGGCACGCAGAGAAGATTGATCAACGATGGAACCGATAGCAATCGAGCATTTGTCGAAAAAGTATGGACAGTTCGTTGCGCTAAACGACCTCAGTTTGACCGTCGAACGGGGCGTTTGCGTCGGATATCTCGGTCCTAATGGCGCGGGCAAAACGACCACCATAAAGGTGCTGACAAACTTACTTAGGGCCTCAGGCGGCAAGGCCTATCTTAACGGTATTGACGTCATCCACCATCCCAAAGATGCACTCGACGGAGTAGGGGCCGTCGTGGAAACGCCGGAATTTTACCCACAACTGACGCCTGACGAATGCTTGTCATATGTCGGAACGATCCGCGGCATGAGCCGCGAAGCGATCGCCGAGCGCTCGCACGCTGTTCTAGAGCAGGTCAAGCTGCTTGAAGTCGCTGACAAGCGCACCGGCACGTTCTCAAAAGGAATGCATCAACGATTAGCAATTGCTCAAGCGCTCTTGCACGAGCCACCCATATTGATCCTTGACGAGCCTACGTCAGGACTCGACCCGCGTGGCATGGTCGAAGTGCGGGAGATTATCAAGGGACTGATCAAGACTGACATCACCATACTGATGAGCTCGCACCTGCTATATGAGGTGCAGGAGGTATGCGACAAAGTAGCGATTATTGACCGTGGTGTCCTCCTAACCTATGATTCAGTCGCGAACCTTTCTGCGGGGCACGAGCTCAGCGTGACGATCAACACGCTCGAGCCCATCACGCCACCCGAGTTTAAAGCCATCAAGGCGCTACCCGGTATCACGTCCGTGAAGCGGACCGAAACGCTAGAACTCAAAGTGAGCTTCAGCGGGGGTCCGGAAGCACAGTTCAGAGTGCTGCGAGGGATTCTAAATACGGGTGTCAAAGTCGCTTCCTACATGCCGCTGCGAGCGGTGGAAGACGTCTATCTGCAACTCGTGCCTGAAGGGGAGGCGTAGCCATGGCACCGACCAGCGCGCGGCAAATTGCGACCGTAACGAAATACGAGCTCTTGAAGTATCTTCGCGGGCGACGACTGCTCGCGATCGTTCTGCTCACGGTTATCATCAGCGCCATCTTTCTGATCGTCCCGCCGGCGATCGGCACCGCATACCCCAAAGACCCGAAACAGTTTACACTAAACATCCTCGGGTTTCTGGGTATCCTCTCCATACTAAGCGCCACTTTTTTTGGCGCTGACGCGATCGTTTCCGAGTACGAATCAAAAACCGGGTACTTCCTGTTTCCAAACCCGATCAGGAAGACGGCGATATTTCTCGGGAAGTTCATTGCAAGCGCACTCGTATCTGTAGGCGCTATTGGGCTCTATTACATGATAGCGGTTGTGTCGGTGCGCGTCGTTGATGGCAGCATCCCGGCGAACACGGGATTGTCATTTGCATACTCTCTCGTGTACCTGTTCGCTATCCTTGCGATCGCGTACCTCTTCAGCGCCACAATGCGCACTTCCGTGTACTCGCTCGTCCTGACGTTCTTTACGTTCTTCCTCATACTGCCGATTGTCGACGCCGTCGGCTCAATCGCGAAGTTCAAGCCGTGGTTCTCCGTTACCTTCGCAAACGGAATTGCGCGCTACGTCTTCGACAACCCGTACCCGACTGACCAGACATACACGACGAGTGTCCCGGGAGGGCCAACCGCTGGCGTGCAAACGTATTCGCTCGCGCAATACTATCCTGAGATACGACTGAGCCTTATCGTGATGGCAGTGTACTTTATCGTCGCATTCGCGCTGAGTATTTTTTTAGCCCGACGAAGGGAGATGTAAAAACATGAAGGAGGCGAGAACGTGGCAAAGAAGTTCGTGGTCAAAAAGAAGACAGGCATCGACGTGCGGGAGTACCGGTGCAAGCCGAAAAACGCTATAGCCGCAGTGGTTGGAGAAACAGACCTCGCTGATGGGGTGATCTTCCGAACCGAAGATGACAAGTTCGTGGTCGTTTCAGAGGGGGCAAGCGCGGTCTACGACACGTACGACGACCTGCCCGCAAGCGTAAAGCAGCAAAAGACTGAATCGGAGCTATAAAGGACTGACAGCCGTTGAGTTCCCATTAACGGTTCGCCCAGTCCTGAAGCGTGGTCGGACTGGGGCGTTTTACCGTTTCCTCCGCACCAACCGCAGATTGGCCGATTCCAAGGAGCTGCATGAGCATTAGCGCATTACGCGGCGCGTTGCCACGAGGATGGTTATTAAAATAAACCCAGACTGGCTCTGTGCCGCCAAGGTCTGTTTTCATCTTCGTAATACGTTCTTTCCACGGCACTAGGTCCTGCTCGGTGTAGCTGTAATCATAGCGTTGTGACCGATCGGGATCGTCCCCTCTGTGCCGTTTAAACCACTCTTCCGTGTTTCTGCCGTGCAGCCGAACATAAGCACCCGTTTTTGCGACCGAATCCGGAATCACGGTCGGAAATGATGGCCCGTCCACGATGCACGGTGCGACATTGTTGCGTTCGAGCATCGCCTTCGTTCCTGGCTCAAAATCAAGCCGCGCGCTGTCAAGCCATGAGGCGTGTCGAAACTCGACGAAATAAGCATATTCGTCTGTATGAAGCGCAGCCAGGAGCGCATCAAGCTTCTCCAAGTTATCTGTCCTGTAGCCGTGCTCAATGCGCTTAACGTAGGGCGTGAGCTGGATGAGAATGGCGCCGAGCAGCTGGTTTTGACTGATAGGCGATACAACGGTGTTCTCAAATTGCGAGGCCAGATCGTGAAGATCTTCAAGCTCATAGAATCGTGGAAACTTGAGCGAGTATTCGAATCCCTCGTGCTTCAGGCCCTTCTCGATCCAGATATCGGTGAGCTTCTGGTTAGGGATGCGATAGTACGTGCTATTTATCTCCACCGTTGGAAAGAGGTTAGCATAGAAGTCAAGCCATTTCGGCTTTTCGTCGGACTGATAAAATGGGCCTACCCAGTCATCGTAGCTCCACCCGCTCGTTCCAACCCTGACCTGGTTACGCAAGCGACTCGCGCGCGTGAACTCGTGCATATCCGACTCCCACGTCCTTGTTGTAGGCACAACTCACGAGAAGTTATGCCCGGAGACTTTATGAACCCTGCGGCAAACGCCTCAAGTATCAGACTGCGATGCCGCACCTCAACGATCTCGAAACGCGCGCTTCTTTCCAGTCCCCAATCGCGCCTCACCTTTTTCCCGATCTGTATTTTTGGGAGAAGCCCGAGAGACGACCGCTAGCCACGGTGAGGTCTTCATAACCCTTAAATAGCAGCCAAATGAAAGGGTAGATCGTGAAGGTTAAGGCTTATACTCTCAGCACGTGTCCGCACTGTCGGATGACCAAGCAATTTCTTACGGACAACAACGTCGAATTTGAGTATGTTGACGTCGACTTGTTAACTGGCGAAAAGCGCACAAAGGTGTTGCGTGAAGTGTACCGACTAACCGGAGGGTATTCGTTTCCCGTCATCATGGTAGGCGACGCCGTAATCGTCGGGTTCAATCGAGAGCGACTGCAAAAAGTCCTGGAGCTCACATAAGCGGTCCCACAAGCTGCTCGTGGGTGCTTGCAGGCCGAGTGCGGATCGCCACCACTTAGAAGAGATTCGTTAAGGATATTTACTTAATTAGAACGTCGTTCAACCTACAAGAGATCCCTTGCAGGCAAGCGATCGCAATCTTGGTCGGCGTCAATTCAAGCGCATTTTTTGGGGGGGAGAAAAGTGGCTGGCTGTATCGAACAAATGGATTATGAGATTTTGCTTAAAAATGCCACGTTCAAAGATACACTGCGCTACATCACCGAACACGCTGCTAAGGTGTATTACGTCGAACCAGGATTCAAGGTCTTTGATCGACGGTTAATCGGCGTTCCGCCCGTGCCCGTCGGCGTGGGCCCCGCCTACATCATGCTCACGTACGTGAAGCCTTGCCACGGATCTTTTGTTTTGAAGCTTCCCCGTGACGAGGAAGAACTAGCGCGAATCGTGGCCGAGGACAAAAAGTACAACCACGAGCGTAAGGCAAAGGCTGCCACGGCGTCTGCAGCTAAGTCCCTTGTCTGATCGTTCCCAACTCACACGATTGCTACAGACGATGATGCCTGCAAATAGCAAATGTTCTGCCGCTCTGTTCTTCGCGATCTTCGTGGCATGGCAAGTTTCGCAGATCTCTTCCTTGATCCGTCCTGTGAATAAAAAGGCTCTGCTGTCCCCTTACAAGGTCATCCTGATAGGAGAATCGGCAAATTAAATGAACAGGTCAGGCATGCGCCCCGCGGGCTTTGTGCCCTATGTTCTCGATTTGGTTTTTCAATCCGCGCAGCAACACCGTCAAAAGTCGCTGCGTATTACTGCTGATCACATAGTTACGATAATCGGAATCAGTCTCAGCAAACACTTCGGTGGCAGAAACGACGGTCTTGGCACCATATGGGGTGAAGTCGTACATTATGGTCCCTTTCGAACCGAGCACATCGCCACTTAAGACGATCCTCCTTCCTGGCAGGACCTGCTGCACGAACGAGCGAGTAGTCGCCTGTATCGGCGTGAAATCAGTTTTGTATCGCATAACGAAGGCGGCCCCAGGCGCCCATATGGTGCCTCCCGAGATACTGGTTACCTCGATGATCAGCGGATTCCAGTCGCTCCAGCGATGTATGTCCGTGAACACTTCCCAAACGAGCTGTGATGTGGCACGTATTTCGATCGCAGATGAGACACGGATTGGCACGGGCGAGCATACACGGTCAAACGAGATAAGCGTTCGCAAAGGAGGTCACGCCTCCGCCTTTTCAGGGCCTGCCCAACGTCGCGACAGACGGTAACTCAGTTGACGGAGAACGTTAGGCCGTGCTTCTAAAATTGCAACAGAAGGTGCTCTGGTGGCGAAGGCGCAGCCTGGCGTCGCCGTTGGTCAAACGACAGCTGGAGAAATTATTTACGCTCGGAACCACAAAACAAGGTTACGGTGATACTAGTTGGCAAAATGGATTTGCGGCATTTGTGAATGGGTCTACGATGAAGACGTTGAGGGAGTTCTGTTTGATGAACTTCCCGACGACTGGGTGTGTCCGGCGTGCGGCGTCGACAAATCTTTTTTTGAAAAGGAAAGCGAATAGGCACATCGTCTTGGAGACCAATGAATCACCACTTTTTTTCTGACCTAGCGTTAGGTCGATGGTGTGAGTCTCCCAAAGTAATGAGCCGTCCCTGTTTCTTGCTTCTCTGCTTGCTAATTCTATCGCGCAATTTTGGATTGCACGATCAGTGAGGCACATTTATTACCACGTATCCTGCATTGACGGATGATGAAAGGCCTTCTCGTCGCCGGGACTCAGAGCGGGGTCGGCAAGACCACGATCACGCTGGCCATTCTCAAAGCACTAAGAGAGTCGGGATATAGCGTCCAATCATTCAAGGTTGGTCCGGATTTCATCGATCCTAGTCACCTCGAGAGGGTGACAAACGCGCCCTGTTACAACCTTGATTCCTTCATGATGGGAGACGAAGGCGTCAAGCGAGAGCTTGCAAAAGGCGGCGCCGACTATGCAGTCATAGAAGGCGCAATGGGCCTTTATGATGGGATATCAAGCTGTGCTAAGATCGCAGACCTTCTCAAGATCCCTATTCTTCTCGTGGTCGACGCGAGCACCTCATCCGAAAGTGTTGCGGCGCAGGCCTTGGGATTTTTGAAGTACGCGTCGTTCACCCCGTACAAGCTGACGATCGCAGGCGTCATTGCAAACCGCGTCGGGAGTGAAAAGCACGCTGAAAGCATTCGCCGGTCGTTGAAGGCAATAAAAGTCCCGCTGATAGGGACCATTGAACGGGAAGCTTCTAGAATTCCATCGCGCCATCTGGGCTTGTACATGGGAGCAGAAACGTCATTGAGTGCTTCTGCCTTGAAGTCGATTTATGACTCCCTCGATATCGAGTTCATCCAACGCGCAGCTGCGCAGCTAGCGCTCGACAGGCCGCCGGAGCTACAGAGAACGCGCGAAGCGGTGATCGGGATCGCGATCGATGACGCATTCTGCTTCTATTATCACTCAAACATAGAATCGATACAAAAACGCGCCCGCGTCGTGTATTTCTCTCCGATTCGCGACGCGCTGCCCGACGTAAACGGATTGTATTTCGGAGGCGGCTACCCCGAGCTTCACGCTACGCAGCTAAGCGCAAATCGGCACCTCCTGGAGGATATAAGGACAAATGCAGACGAAGGCATGCCCATTTACGGCGAATGCGGGGGGCTTATGTACTTGTCGCGGTCGCTGTCTACCATAGAGCACAAGCGAGTTTCATTGACCAATATTCTGCCTGTGGACATCCAAATGACCCAGAAAAGACAAGCACTCGGACACGCGGAAGTACAAGCCGTCCGAGATTGTGCTATCGCACGCAGCGGCGATACGTTGCGCGGCCACGAATATCACTACTCGACCGCAACAGTAGATCGCGACGCGCGATTCGCGTATCGTGTGACGAAAGGTGATGGAATCAACGGACACGATGGCATCGTGGAGAGCAATGTTGTGGCGTCATATCTCCACACGCACGTTTACTCGATGCCGCACGAGTTTGACTTGTTTGTTGCCAACGCCGAGGCTTTTTCCCGGTCGTAGCAATGCTTAACGCGGCAAAGCTCCGTGCTGAGTTGCGTGCGAGCATTCGTTGCCTATTGGCCGGCTTACCCTCAGCATGAATCGACAACTTACCGGCGATTGCTCGGGATATCCCCGTGAGCTTTCGTAATGTGCTCTTCAGGCAGCTTTTCGGAGCGTCAGCAACGCGGGTGCACGTCAGTGGCCTGCCCCTTCTCAACTGCGCCTTCTGCGGCCATCGTCTGATCAGCGTCCACGCGTGGCATGAAGTGGCGCGAGCGAAAAGCTCGGTCAGGCGTTTGGCTCAAAACTGACTGCCCCGATTTTTATCAAAATAACCATAATAAAGCAGAAGCTCTTAGATGAGACTAGTGATAAAAATGGACGTTCTGAAGATCCCTCACATGGAAAAAGAAGAGTATGACCGGCTAATCAATGAGAATTACGTGAGCAGGATCGCCTTCAAGGGCGACGCTCATCCTTATGTTGCACCGTTTCTCTATGTTTTCGACGGGCATCACCTCTACTTCCTCTCGACTAGGTACGGAAAAAAGATCCAGTATTTCAGCCAGAATCCTAACGTCGCCGTCGAGATCGAACAGTTCAGCAAAGACATGTCTTCCTTTACCTTCGTCACCCTGCTGGGCCGACTTGCCGAAGTCACCGATCGCTCAGCCGGTCGGCGTGTGCGACAGAAGTTCGTTAGCATGATAACGGCAAAAGAACTCTCGCGCAAAGTCGTCGCTGCCCTCGGCCATTCCCCCGCTGAGCCTCTCGAAGCTATCGTGAACGAGAACCGAAGCCTTATCTGGAAACTTGAAAGCGTAGGCGAAATCGTGGCCCTTAAGAACGCGTAGATCTCTCCGTGTCTGTTGAGGGTGAACTGCCTGCAGCCAGCGCGCTTTCGGGAGCGCAGGATTAATAAGACGGGCCTCACTACTACCGTACAAACGTGATGAAATGACAGTCAAGTACGTTCCCGACACGAGCGTGTTGATCGATGGCAGGATCACGAAGCTTATCGACGATGGCGAACTGCGCGGCGCGACCATCATTATCCCCGAAGCTGTAATCTCCGAGCTCGAAGCCCAGGCGAATCAAGGACGCGAGATCGGCTTCAAAGGACTAAACGAGCTCAAGGCGCTTGCCGAGCGACAACGCTCGGGCCAAGTCGACTTGCGCTATGTCGGAAGGCGGCCGACCGCTGATGAGATCAAGCTTGCCTCAGTGGGGGAGATTGACGCGATGATACGAGCCGTCGCCTCCGAGAACGGAGCAACCTTCATCACGAGTGATATCGTCCAAAGCGAGGTCGCGCGCGCCAAAGGCTTAGACGTCACGTATCTCTACCCTGAAAAAGAATCAGAACGACCGCTGTTGCTGCAGCGGTTCTTCACGCGCGACACTATGTCGGTGTTTTTGAAAGAGGGAGTGCCACCACGAGCAAAACGTGGTTCGATCAGCGACCTTAAGTTGGTCACCGTAAGAAAGACGCGGATGAGTGAGAAGGAGATTCGCGCAATTGCTACGGACGTCATTGAACAAGCTAAATCACGCTCTGACGGTTTTATTGAACTGGAACGCCGTGGCGCTACGATTGTTCAGCTTGGCATGATACGAATTGCCATTGCTCGGCCCCCGTTTTCTGACGGCGTCGAAATAACCGCGGTCCGCCCGATAGCGACGGTTAAACTAAACGACTACAAATTCGCCGACGAGCTAAAGAGCCGGCTGGGCGAATCGACAAGAGGAATAATGATCGCAGGCCCTCCGGGTTCAGGTAAATCGACGTTAGCGCAAAGCGTCGCGGAATTTCTTGCCGGTCAAGGGTTTATTGTGAAGACGATGGAAAGTCCGCGCGATTTGCAGGTTCCGGACAATATCACTCAGTACTCCGCGCTCGAAGGCGACATGGCCAAGACAGCGGACATTCTGCTGCTTGTGAGACCAGACTATACGATCTATGACGAGCTCCGTAAGACCAGCGACTTCAAGACGTTCGCCGACATGCGCCTCGCAGGAGTGGGTATGGTAGGCGTCGTCCATACGACGCGCGGGATCGACGCGCTTCAGCGTTTGATAGGCCGCGTCGAGTTTGGTATTATTCCTCAGGTTGTTGACACAATCATATTCCTCAAGAAAGGTGAGATTGAATTTGTATATGACGTCCATTTTGCCGTAAAAGTGCCATCGGGAATGATGGAGGCAGATCTTGCACGGCCGGTCATCGAGGTCAGGAACTTTGAGACGAATAAGGTCGAGCACGAGATTTACCTGTTCAGCAGGCAGGTCGTTGTTATGGCGGTAGGCCCGCGGGAACGCGGCAAAGCAAAACCAACGTGGAAATTCGCCGCTCGAGAAATTGAGAAGGAGATCGATAAGTATGCCAAAGAGCCGGTCAGCGTCGAGATTCTCTCGGACACTCGTGCCAACGTCTACGTGAGCGACAAGGATATATCCCACGTGATCGGCAAGGGTGGCAAGAACATCGAAAAAGTTGAAGACGTCCTTGGGATTGATATTGACGTTCT
>DASPOC010000075.1:0-7726 GCA_035626195.1 Bathyarchaeia archaeon
TGCTCGGTTTTTGTTTGGTCAATCACCTGTGATATAAACGATGAGTTTGGAGCCCCGAGCTTTTTTGAGACTCTTTCAATCAATCCATCTGGTCTTGCTTCGTCATAACATCGTGTCCAGGGGTTGAACGTTTCAAGGCACGTTATATATAGCAGCGACGGAATCGATTGTTTGACAGCAACTAGGGTGCGACAGTTATTGCAGGCCAAAGTCACAGTCTTTCGTCCTAGCGTCTGCGCTAGCAGCTAAAACTGGAAAAGTTCGCGATTTTATCCACGCAGCCCACCGGAGATCTTTGAAGCGGAGACATCACGCCGTGCTAACGTGACCTGCTTCCAGTATGCATATACATCATACACGAGCTCCTGCAACGGATGCCGATAATTACTCACTTGATACGCGAACCCGTGAATCAGTAAATAGGCAAGACTGGATTGTTGCGCGCCTAGTAGCCATACTGCTCGGCACCCGAACTACTCAGGCCATATGCAAGAATATTTGTTCAACGAAAGCGTTAATTTGTCACCGTCGTGATCAGTTCGCGAGTTTGAGGTGAAATCGTGAAAACGCTCATCGTTTACAAGTCCTACCATCGCATGAACACCGAGAAGGTTGCAAAGGCTATGGCAGAAGCTATGGATGCGCAGCTTAAAAAAGTCGAGTATGTGCGTCCGGAAGCGCTAGCAGCATACGACCTCATCGGCTTTGGCTCCGGGATCTACGCGCTAAAGCACCACGCTAAACTGATAGAACTGATCGAAGCAATGCCTGCAATGGATAAGAACGTCTTCGTTTTCTCGACCACCGCCAACGTTCGAGAGAGGAATCACAAGCGTATCAAGGTGAAGCTTACAGAGAAAGGCTGTCACATCGTCGGCGAATTCACTTGCGCTGGCCGTTTCGCTGGCGTGCTGCCATTGAACAGAGATTGGAAAGGAGCGCTCGCATTCATGGGCGGAATGAATAAGGGACGCCCCGATGCGAAGGATCTGGAGAACGCCCGTGCGTTCGCGAAGGGCCTTTTGGGTGCATAGGTAGTTGTCAAGTGCTAAACTCATTTTGAACACGTTGCCGGCTATAAAGGGATCCTCACCGGTTTCACGGCAATCTATGCCGGCCTCGCGAAGGTATTAAACGAGATGTGCAAACGGACTGTTGCTCTGCTGGAGGCGCTATCGGCGCCTTCACCGTTACGAATGACACCGCCCACCGCACCACGGCCAAGCTCTTCTCCGAAGTCGACAAGCAGACGGAGATGTTAGCTATATGAACAGATAAACACTATTGTTCATGGTAGTGCTGTTCAACAAGTCACACCACGAGAGGAGTATCATGATGAATGAAGATAACAAGAGCCCGGTAACGGGCAGTGCTGACAAACACACGGCCGGCAGAGGCACGTCGAACCGGGACTGGTGGCCGAACCAGTTGAACCTCAGGATTCTCCACCAGAACTCTTCCTTGTCTAATCCCATGGGTGAGGCATTCAACTACGCTGAGGAATTCAAGAAGCTCGACCTCAAGGCCGTGAAAAAGGACCTCTATGCGCTTATGACGGACTCACAGGACTGGTGGCCGGCCGACTACGGTCACTACGGGGGGCTCTTCATCCGGATGGCGTGGCACAGCGCGGGCACCTACCGCATCGGCGATGGCCGCGGGGGTGCGGGGTCCGGCACCCAACGCTTTGCGCCCCTCAACAGCTGGCCGGACAATGCGAACCTCGACAAGGCGCGCCGTTTGCTTTGGCTGATCAAGCAGAAGTACGGCAAGAAAATCTCCTGGGCCGACCTGATGATCCTCGCCGGCAACTGCGCTCTGGAGTCAATGGGCTTCAAGACCTTCGGCTTCGGCGGCGGGCGCGAAGACGTCTGGGAGCCCAAAGAAGACATCTACTGGGGGACCGAGAGCGAATGGCTTGGCGACAAGCGCTACTCTGGTGACCGAGAACTCGAGAATCCTCTCGCCGCCGTGCAGATGGGCCTGATTTACGTGAACCCGGAAGGGCCGAGCGGCAAGCCGGATCCGGTCGCGCAGGGCCGCGACGTCCGCGAAACCTTCGCGCGTATGGCGATGAACGACCAAGAGACCGTCGCACTCGTTGCGGGCGGGCACACTTTCGGCAAATGCCATGGTGCCGGCGATGCCGCCCTTGTCGGTCCCGAGCCGGAAGGCGCCAGCATCAAAGACCAGGGCCTTGGCTGGATCAGCAGCTTCGGCAGTGGCAAGGGAGATGACACGATTACCAGCGGCCTGGAAGGTGCCTGGACGCCGAACCCGATCCAGTGGGACATGGGCTATTTCGACATGCTGTTTGGCCACGAGTGGGAACTGACAAAGAGCCCCGCCGGCGCCTGGCAGTGGAGGCCAAAGGATGTGACTAACAAGGACCTCGCGCCATCTGCCCACGATCCGTCGAAACGGGTCCCGACCATGATGTCCACCGCGGACATAGCGATGCGGATGGACCCAATCTACGAGCCGATCTCGCGGCGCTTCCACGAGAACCCGGAAGAGTTCGCGGATGCCTTCGCCCGCGCATGGTTCAAGCTGACGCACCGCGACATGGGTCCCCGCTCGCGCTATCTCGGCGCAGAGGTCCCGGCGGAAGAGCTGATCTGGCAGGATCCCGTCCCCGCGGTCGATCACGACCTGATCGACGCGGCCGACATCGCGGAGCTCAAGGCCAAAATCCTTGCCTCTGGGCTGTCGATCCCAGAACTCGTCTCAACCGCCTGGGCGTCGGCCTCGACCTTCCGCGGCTCCGACAAACGAGGCGGAGCGAACGGGGCGCGCATCCGTCTCGCGCCGCAAAAGGATTGGGAAGTCAACCAGCCGGCCCAACTGAAGATTGTGCTGCAGAGCCTTGAGAAAATCCAAAAGGAATTCAACAGCGCGCAGTCAGGAGGAAAGAGGGTTTCGCTCGCCGACTTGATTGTCCTGGGTGGATGCGCAGGTGTCGAGCAAGCTGCGAAGAATGCCGGTCACGATGTGACCGTTCCCTTCATGCCGGGACGTACGGATGCGTCGCAGGAGCAAACCGACGTAGAGTCATTCGCCGTACTCGAACCGGCTGCAGACGGGTTCCGTAACTACCTAAAAGCCAAGTATGCAGTAACGGCAGAGGAACTGCTGGTTGATCGTGCGCAACTCCTGACGCTGACCGCTCCTGAGATGACGGTTCTCGTTGGCGGTATGCGAGTCTTGAATGCTAACATCGGAAAGTCCAAGCAAGGCGTCTTCACCAAGCGGCCAGAGACGCTCACCAATGACTTCTTCGTGAATCTGCTCGACATGGGCACGATGTGGAAGGCAACCGCAGAAGACGATGATGTGTTCGAGGGCCGTGATCGCGCAACGGGCGCACTCAAGTGGACCGGCACCCGTGTCGATCTAATCTTCGGTTCGAACTCCCAGCTCCGGGCCTTGGCGGAAGTCTATGGATGTGAAGACTCCCAGGAGAAATTCCTGCACGACTTTGTTGCGGTGTGGAACAAAGTCATGAACCTTGACCGATTCGAGCTTGCCTGATCGTAGCATAAATCTTTGAGGGCTTCTGATAGGGCGGCGAAAACTCTTGTTTAATATGCTAAGTTGCTTTAAGCATCGAGTGAATTTGTGCCAAATCAATGTGGGTCTAAAGAACCGATAACGCTCCGACTCACTTAGTACCATCCGAAACGCTTCAAGGTATCAATTCGATACAGCGACCCGGGCCTAATACAGGCCCTCCACTCCCGCACAACAGATAACCCTATTTTGGTCTCCGTTTTCCCAAAAAACAAGCTCCCGAGTCGGGATTTGAACCCGAGCCGGAGCCTCAACAGGGATTAACGGGCACTTCGCGCCCGCTGGCTTCACAGAGCATTTCAGGCTCTGAAGCCCCATGATAGGCCGCTACTGTCTTGACGCCAAAGCGGATTATAAAAGCAAGATCTCCTTCACGCTCGCTTGTTTCGTAAATACTGGCTTTCTTACCGGCGAGTTCTGCGTACTATCTAGGCAGGCGGAGCTGAGGGCAGATTTTACTGTTGCCTTTCACGCTGCCAACTTTTGCGTCGGCGATGCGCGTTCATGGGTTCATTGAAAGCCTTCTCAATTTAAGCGATTGCTATTACGTTGCTAAAATACATAAACGGACAATAACCGAGTAGAGATTCAGTGGCGCTGGAGATGGATAAAAAAAGAGACAAACACTCAAATGAAAAGATAAAACTCAAGACTAATGATGAGTCTGAACTGGCTTTAAAGCAAGCGCCAACTGGTAATGAAGTTCTAGACCTCGCAAAGGGGCTTTACGAAGGGCTTAAGAAAGATGCCGATATTTGGCTTTGCGCGGCTCTCAAGTTCAAGAGAGAAGTGATCTAGCGCTCAGACAGGTCGAAAAGGACGAAGAAGAGAAACCTCGAGGCGCAAAAGCATTAGCAGTTTCTTCACGCCTTAGCCCCCCGCTCGTATTCAACGATCATCTCCAGCACTTTCAAGAAGACAACCTCCCTGCCGTTGGCAAACGAAGCAGCACTGTCCACTGAGTCCCGGCTGTCTTTAGCGCTTTGAATCGCGCCTTTCTCGCAGAACTCTTTGATCTCTTTAACGAGATCCCCGCACGTCGTTATTCCCTTCTCACTCCAGTCTATATTGTTCCAAGTAGCGTCAAAGATTCTCGTCGCTAAGTCGTTCATGTTTTCAAACTTAATCTCTTCTTTACCATAGAGCTTGTTCACTTCAAAAAACTCAAGTGCGGCAATAATTCCTTTGGCAAAGAAGTCTTCACATTCCACACATACCATTTTAATCACCTATGCGTACCGCATTGCAGGTTTTACATATTCTAGTACGTAATTAATTCCCTCTTCGAACCCGGCGTCCTTTAGCGCTTCCCAACACAATCGATCAAACATTACGTGGGCAGTTTCGCAATCGTTTTCAAATTCGTAGACGCGATCTCCTTCTCTACTGTATATTCTTTTGCATCGTTCTAAAAATTCTTCTGGGGTCATTTCTCACTCATAAGCTGGATACACGGGTGCCTCAACAATATCTTTTATTAGGCGCATCGTTTTCGCACTGTCTAGCTTACCGGACTCAAATTCTTCGATAAGCACGCTGATATCCAATAGTTTTTTCATACAGTTGTCTTCAGTCATTTTTAGACACCTCGCCGTACTGTAGCAGTTCCTGCAAATATACCATCGCATTAGCTGTGGTTGCTCTACTAAATATGCCTTATGCGAATCGCTAGAAAGAAGTGGGCTGATTTCACCTGAGATCTAGTTACCAATAATTAGCCCATTCCGTTTTGCGCTCGGCTGCAACGTGTAAAAGCTCTTTAATCTTCAATTTCATAATCCGCAGTCTCTACAGTCGTCCCGTCACTAAAGAACAAACTAAACACTTCGCGTGATGCTTAACATATTGAGTTAATTTCAGTCATAATTAGTTATAGGCAAACGTTAAAAGTGACGTTTGCGTTTTGATAACACATGATTTTTTTTTCGGTGCATTTCCAAAGGAGATAAGTTGCTATCTTCCAAGCCACAATCGCCTGCAGGCAATCACTCTCTCAAAACCCTTGCTGTCTGCTATAGGCGCACCTAGCAGAGATCGCCACGCAGTTTCTAAAATTCCTGAGCTTTCAACCACTCGAGAGTAAGGTCAAAGGCTTCTTCAGCGGTAAAAATCGGTTGGTAGCCGAAATCACGTGTTGCTTTGTCGTGTACGAAGGTGGAATCCACGCAGGTAGAATAGACCGAGAACCTATTGAAGTTGGACGTGGTGCTAAATCTCTCAACCACCCACGCGAGAAGATTCGCCAGACCATGAGGTATGGATATCTTTGGCACAGGTATACCTAACTGCTCCAGGAACCGATTCATGAAATCAAAGAAATTGCCGGTGTCATAATCGGTAATGAAATAAACCTGGCCTGCCACAGGCGAATTAGGCTCCAAGTGTTTGGCAGCCATTATATGAGCATGAGCAGCGTTCCCAGAGAAGACGTGGCTAAACTGAGCTTTTCCGTTTCCCAAGCGTATGTTGATACCGCTCTTGGCGTTCCTTATCACATTAGGCAGGTGATACTTATCGCCAGGACCATACATCCCTACAAGGCGCAAAGAACAAGTGGAGAAAGTTGGCCCGTTTGCTTTGACAACGGCCTGTTCTCCTATCATTTTGCTATAAGCATATCGATTCATCTTCTTCAAATCAGTGGGATAGGGCACGGACTCGTCAGCTTGAGTATGGCCATGTTTACCATCCAGCACTACATCCAGGGTGCTGCTGTAGACAAGCCGTGGTATCCCTAGCTGCATGCACATGTCAATTATGAGTTTAGTACCTTCTGCGTTGGTCTCCTCATAGATCTTAGACGGCAATTTAGGATCCCATACGGCTGCTGCTGTATGGAACACCGTGTCCACACCGTTGCAGGCTCTTCTGACGGCTGCAGCATCTCGGATATCACCTACTATTACTTCGGCTCGGTCATTCTTTGCTGGTTCGATGTCTATAATGCGAACGCTCTTGCCCATCTCGAGGAGTTGAGAGACAATGGCTCGCCCCAGCATCCCGGCGCCTCCAGTCACCAGGCACACTTCGGATTCCCCCGAACGAGAGCTGTTTGCTGCATTCATTTGAACCCCCTCCTAGCATCTCGGCTATGACCTGCCCATAGTTCCCACTTGTCAAGTTGCAGTTGCCAGAGCTTGGACTTGAAGGTATAAATCACTCTGCCCATGCTGTCATCGCTCACAATCCGCCACGTATTGGGACACGTAATGCTGAACCCTTTTGGGCTTGATGACGTCGTTTTGTCGCTCGAAGTGCTGGAACCTGGAGTAGTGCTGCTATAAGTATATTGATTGTTCGTGGCACAGCCGGCCACTGAACGTGAAGCAACCACGAAAAACGCGATAATTGCAATTATCAGCTTCAATTACATACGCGTATGCAAGAGGTGAAGGTTGGCTTAACTGACCTCATTAGGAGACAATGGTTTTTGGTATCGGTATACTGTGCCGCGTGTCCGATCCAAAATGACTTCATATGCGTGGTTCTGTGAGCAAGCACTAGCGAAAGCGTCATTGAGTCTTGACACAGAGAGCCAACGATACACTCGTGATTCGCCACAACTCGTTTCAAGGGCTTTTAAGGCATACCAAGTGCTTTTGTCCCCATGCTTCTGAACGGGTGTTATAAATCAAAGGAATTGAAAAAAGAAGCAGCCTGCTAGGAGCCAAGGAATGGGTGGAGACGTAGCCTGTTGACAAGGTCTTCCCTTTTTCCTTCGGTTTTCACTTTCGGGGGGCGTTAGTGCCGCTGCATTATCACCCGTAAGATCGATTTGTCTTGTGCAAGCAATACGCCGCCAGATCAACAAAGGCGAGAAGAAACGGGCTATCTACACGCTCTTTGCTGCCTACCTCCACTCAATTCCGCTAGAGGGGCTGATAAAGAGCGTCGAACAGGCCCGCAGAGACGCCCAACTACGATATGTGGTGATATGCGGCACCGCGTGCAGTTATTGCCTCGCAAGGGCCGAACAGCTTGACGGATCGTATTTGCGAACGTTTGCGCTCGAGTTAAAGAACAGCTTGCCCAGACCCTCGCAGCATTGGTCACGGCGATTCTACTGGGCCGCGTGCGCGCGTAGACATAGAAAGTGCTGAAGAGCCACCGCTGCGCAGATCGTTGAAGTGCTGCAGCAGGCGATGTACACAACGAC
>DASPOC010000076.1:0-20358 GCA_035626195.1 Bathyarchaeia archaeon
ATACTCGCCGCGGCCAATCGACTCTCCGCACAAGGAATAGCGTTCAACGAGGTAGGCCGGCAAGCGATCATGGCAGACCCGTGCTGGCAGAACGGCGACTATTATGACGGCACGCCGCCCCGCACAGGCCTTGCGCTCGCCAGGATGATAGGACATATCACGTACCTCAGTGAGGAGTCGATGCACGAAAAGTTTGGGCGGGCGCTCAAGGGAGTAGACGGGTATCGTTATGGTTTCTTTGAGGATTTCGAGGTCGAGAGTTACCTACACTACAAGGGCAACCGATTCGTCGAGCGTTTTGATGCCAACTCGTATCTTTACATAACGAAAGCCATGGACTACTTCGATCTGTCCGATCTGACGTCGATCAAGTCAAAGATGTTTGTGATCTCGTTTTCATCAGACTGGCTATTTCCCTCTGCGCGATTAAAGGCGCTCGTGAGATTATTGCGCAGGAAACGCGTAGACGTCACCTACTGTGAGGTTCAGTCTTCGCGCGGGCACGATGCGTTCCTCCTTGAAGTGGCCCCGCTTACCGATCTCATTTCAGGTTTCTTAGAAAACGCGGGGCGTTGATGATGCGACGATTTGACCAAGACATCATCGTGAGTCTTATCCCTGAAGGCTCACGCGTACTTGACCTCGGTTGCGGCAACGGCGACCTGCTGATCAAGCTCAAAGCACACGGAGTCTCAGATATTCGCGGCGTGGAAATTGAAGATCGGTGCATTGCTGTTTGCGTGCGTAAAGGGCTCACAGTCTTCCACGGCGATATAGACGAAGGGCTTGATGATTATGACGACGCATCCTTCGATTACATCGTGCTAAACCAGACCCTTCAAGTCGTGCACAAGCCGACGCTTGTTATCAAGGAAATGCTTCGCGTCGGAAATAAGGCGATTGTGAGCTTCCCCAATTTCGGCTACTTTAGGATACGGTGGTATATCCTGACTAAGGGGCAAATGCCGAAAGTCGAATTCTTGCCCCGCGATTGGTATGACACGCCAAACATCCACCTATCGACCATTAGTGATTTCGAGGTGTTTTGCGGGACGCGAAACATCGCTATAGAACAGCTCATAGGCTTAAGAAGCTGCGCGACCGGCAAGACCGTGAAACATTTTCAAAATCTGCTATCTCAAGTCGGCATATTTGTGATAACGGCGGAGCGTGATATTTCAACCTAAGGCCCACACCATTGGGATAATCGTTTTTTTCTCTTGAATGTGGGGCTCAACCCCTTTGACGCGTGCCAAGATTTGGTCAGTCGAGAGAACTAATGCGCACCTGCTTATGCGCGCTGGTCTCACTGAATCCGCAGGTACGAGATGCCATCACCGGCGCTTCGATAGGTGGAAAAAACTGCCGAGTGCGATGACGAACAGCGTTGCGGCAATCCCGAGATACAATGGGACGTTGCCACCCTCAACAAAGCTGTCATGCTCTTCAGTGGAGGGGTCAGTCAAGCCCCGTTCGGTGTCATTCGTGTCGACGTGACTGGCCATCCAAAGAGAGAACGCCAGTGCGCCGATGAACACTGCTGCAAGGATAATGTATTGCCACTTCATGTAACTCGTCAGGTGGTCGGGAGCAAGCAAGCCATGGCGCGTCATCCAAAAGCCTATGGGCGCAGCCAAATCACGTCGGTCCATGTCTAAATTCGGTGAAACCGCTGCGACTGCCTCTCGGCCGCGAGCAGAGGTCTTTAGAATGTTAGATGAGTCTCTCTGGATGTGAATAGGCCGCAAACTGACGCTCAGTAGCAAAACATATGAGCGTCACCCCGGCCTGAACCGCTGCCTCGACACCGGTGCTAATAGGTGCTGCTTTCGATAGGATCAACGGTATGCCTGCCCGAGCCGCTTTCAATACCATTCCTGCAGGTTGCCTGCCGGATGACAGCAGGAACGTGTAGGAGAAGTCGTTGCCTGCGTATATGCCAACGACCTTATCAACAGCGCTGTGTCTTCCAACGTCGACCGCTTGCGCCAGCAGCTTGCCCGTTGCGTCAAATAGTGCGGCCACATGGACGCCGTGCGTCTGTCTGCGCGCTTGAGTGTCGAGGTGCGTCAAGCTCTTTTTGAGGACCACCTTTTCAAACGTTGCTGCAGAGTCAACGCGCACATCTTCGTTGGTCCACCATTTCATCCCGATGCAGCCTGAAGAGCGCACTTCCTGCCAGAGCTCGACCTGATCAAACGACGAGACAACCATGTAGGCCTCGTTCTTATGATCATCGATGTCAATGCTCTGAATCTCTTCAAAACTTGAGACGACCCCCTCAGAGATTAAGTATCCGATGCAGAGTTCTTTCAGCTGTTCTGGCGACGCTATGAGCGTCGCGATCCTGACGTCGTTAACAAACAGTGTGAGGCTATCCTCAACAGCTACGTCATCGTAATCCGGATGTTGGCCGCCGTCATAGTCCATGATTACTCTGGGGAACCGTTTGCTGTAGCTCATAGCCGCCCTAATTATGTGAATACGATACTTAAAGGCAACCGATGAACTGCGGGGTGCCGATTGGCGTTCTTGATGCGTTTAAAGTAATTATACAGCCGACTTTGTTGTTTGGCCAGTTGAAGCGGGGCTGAACAGAGGAAGGCAAAGCGATGAGGTTGCCGGCGTGAACGCCGGTCGAAGCGAGCTCCTGCAGCGGGTACACTCCCCACCTACGGATGGCCGGAGGGCGTTAGGGTGAAGACCGTGATCTCCGGCGGGCAATTGATCCTCATACGGATTATGCTCGTCCCTATTCCACGGGTCGTGTAGTGCGTCATGTCGCCGACGCGATATCGTCCAAGGGGGTACTTTCGCGAGTACAGACCGCGAATTGGAGGCCCTATTCCCGGCACTATCCACTGCCCTCCGTGCGAGTGCCCCGAAATCTGTAAGCTAAATCGCCCTGTACTCGCGCTTACGTCCGCGAAATCAGGCTCGTGGGCCAGCAGAATTGCGGGTCCGATGGGCGGGAGCTTCTTCAGCACCTTATCCAACTGGTGTTTACGCGACGCTACGCTATCAACGCCAGCAACGTGCAACGCCGCTTTTCCCTTGTTCACCGTCAGTACGTCGTTGCTTAGGTCGATAACGTTGCTTTCCCACAATACGTCGCGAACGGCTGTCGCTCCGACCAAGTGATCATGATTGCCGAGCACCGCAACACTGCAGTCTTTCGGCCGCAACTTGTTCAACGAGACGACCATCTGCTGAGACAGTCCGTCAACCTCGTACGAGAAGAGATCGCCCACAATTGTCACTAAGTCAGGATGTTGCTGGTTAATGAGGTCGATCACCTCGCCAAAACGCTGCGTGTTGAGCCATTCATCCAAGTGAATGTCTGCGATACTAGCAATCCGATATCCGCGAAACGCAGGATCGAGGTCAGGAATAGTCACGTCAACGTGGCCGATCTCAAAAGCGCTCGGCTCAAATCCGCCCCGGTGCATCTTTTTTAGCAAGCGAATTATCGCCCGTTGTCTCTTGTTACGCCGGCGCAGCACTTCTGAATCGCGTGACTTTTTCATTAGCCGCTCCTTGAGCTCAAAAACGCGCGTTCGCCGTTTTCTGGTACACTGCCTAAGATAAGAGACAAATGCCGCTGCGCGCCGCTCAAGCGCAGGGGCCGAATTTCTGCAACTAACCGAGTACTTTTAGTAGCGAGATACTTAAGCATTTGGCGATTTTACAGCGTGGCGTCTCTGGCACCATTTCTTGCTCAGATTCTATTTCAATCAGCTGTCAGTATGCAAGTTGGAGCGGCGTAAATCGACGGAAAGGAGCGAGTGCAAGCAAACTTTGTCGCGATAACATGTATTATTATGTGCGGGCTGTTATAGTAAAGTGTCGAGAATGCCAGCCTGGCGGAATGGCTACGCAGCCGCCTGCAGAGCGGCTTATCCCGGTTCGATTCCGGGGACTGGCTCTTATTTTTTGTCCCCTCTGACACCCTAGTTTGATGTACGTAGGTTAATTCTGGTCCTGACGCTTCATTTTTCTTATCTTTCGGTAACATTGATGAGTGCTGCTGACTAGCTTGCGGTTCTTGTCAGATGATGCACAAAGACTAGAGGGCAGTTGCTAGCTGTGCAGGCACGGGCAGGCTCTCTCTAAAGGAGCGATAATCGATTAGGTCGCTTCGTGAACAACCCAGAAGCATGAAAAAAGGGGTACCGCTCGTTTTGATCCTTGCTCGCTTTGAGAAATCATACTCCAGCGTCAGCATTTATCAATACCGTATTCGTGTAGGTCTCAGCGGCAAACGATGGGTGTTCCTTCTTTCATCGCAGTGCACTGACCCTTTGTTATGCGCCTTATAGCGACGTTTCCAAATAGTAGCCAGTTTATCAAGCAGAATTTGCCCTCAGAATTACTCGCGAATGGGCGATCGCGATGGTTTGCACAGCCCCCTTTGGATACACGAGCCGAGTGGCGACCGAGTTTGCGATTAAAGGCCACCACTGATCCATAAAATCAGTACTCAAACAACTCACCAGTGCACAATTGTTTTATCGTGTCGAACAGAGCGTCCATCGAAGTATTCGTCTTTAAGGGCACATCTTCGTCAAAATGTATGTTTTCCTCAAGCGCGTTCGACCACTGGGAAGCGGTCGAACACATTCCTATGTTTATTGCGTGGTCGATTATAGAGGGAATCATTCCGACCGTGTTTTTTGTGTGTGTCACTATTGAGCTGTCTCGCGCGATTTTGTTTCGTTCAAACCGTGTCTTCAGATCATTTTGCACGTTGACGATAAATGCTATCAGATCTTTAAAACCAGCAGCTTTCCTGGTTGCGATCGCACGCTTCAAGTTGTCTAATGCCGATATTGCCCCGTCGATATCCACGAGAATAAGATCCAATTCGTTTACGATGGTTGCCGCGTCGCACGTTACGTCATTCTTCATAAGCTCGTATTCTGATCGTACCCGTAGCAGCTCTAAAATCGCATCCAACTGTCCAACACCTCCATATATGTCTCTCGGTCTCCAGATCGAAACGACGGGAAACCCCATGCCGAGCTTTTCGGCTATCCTGCTCGCTCGGCTAAGGTATTCGGCGCCGCCTTTGCCCCCAACATAAAATGTGATTCCGATGCCACTGAAAGCGATGAGCATAGACTCTGCCCTCAGCGATACGTTTGGCAACATCTGCTCTAGCGCTGGACGTATACCTCCTTTGAACTCTACGGTTGTATGGCACGCACGGCACGTCGCAGCAAGCTTGTGATCAGGTGAGCGTACCACCTCAACGTCAGCCTTACCATTGCAAGGGCAATGATACCAAATAGGCGTGGGGGCCTTCGTAACTGGATTTTTCTGCGATTCGACCATCAATTTTGCGTACTGATCGAAGTGTTCCAACATGAAAGCGATTTCGTCCTTGAACACCTGTTGGCATTGTGAAAACCGAGCGAAAGCCGTTTCATACCCACACTCCTGAATGAGGTACGCGAAGAAAAAAGCATTAAAATCAGCCGCATTGGTGCTGTATTCGTTGGCTCGATCGATCACATCAAACACATCACGGGTGGAGAGATCAACATCCGGAGCATGCAGTCCCAAATGCTTAGAGTGCTTTATGATTGAATCTCTTGACTCGATCGCCCAGCGTTGAATCTCGCTTTTTATCTTCTCTACTTCGTTATTGTCGGGCTTTGGAACGGCGCTCATGATCTTATTGTTGTAAGTTTGAGCGACTGATAAATGCAAGCTGAGCGTACCGTTTCGACTTCTTACACTCGGGAGCTGTGCCTCCCGGAACCACCGTTCGTCAGCGAAGTCTTGGTCCGCAAAACAAAAGAGCTCGGCGACGGGACAGTCGAGCTCGTTTCGCAATTGTTCGGCCACCGCGTGAACGAGCGCTGCCTTTCGCACGACGCCACTGTACGGGAACAGATTTGGTTGGTGGGCCGACATCAGTACAATTCCTTCGTAATCCACGCTAAGCGGGATGTTGGCATCGTTATGAAACGCGGCGACGTGTTCGGCGAACGCCTTGCGCTTGTCCACCATCTTGCCATCCGGATAAATGGCGTGACCTGCAACAGCTCTTGTCAGCTCTTGCAAGTTCCTACATTGATCTCCTTTCATGAGTAACTCTGAAATGCGACTTGAAACGTGCAAATCCTTACGGCTTTGCTCGGTGGGAGTAACGCGCGCAGCAATATGATAGTTTCTTTCGCGGCAAAAAATGGCGTAACAAGTGTGCCGGCAAGCCTAAACTACCGAGCGCGACTCCACGATTGCTCCGGTAAACTTCACTCGTAATCCAAATGGATGTAGCATAGAATGCCCCCCAGGGCCCCGAACTTGAGGTTGGGCTAGCACGAAATGGCTTTGAAAAGAATGGGGCTATGAGGCGCAGTCGCGCTCATACGCGCCGCACTTTGGCCGGCAATAAGGAATAGTAGACACTAGGAATGAAGCTAGATCCACCAAAAAACTAGTCAAAACAAGGTGAACTACACATGAGCGAACTGGAAGACGAATTGCTTACGTACCTGTACATTATCGTGACCAAACTACTTAGCGAGGCGATAGAGGCTTTGCCGTGCATCTTCTATGTGAAAGATGCGCGCTACAAACCCCCCCTCTTTGAGTCGCTTAACTGCATATCTCACCGTTCTATATGGCAAATATGTCTCCTTTTCGATATCGCTCAAAGTCATTGTTCCGTTGTTCTCAAGTGTCTTAAAGACCAATTTCACACTTGGAGGGTACTCTCTGAGCCTCTCTGTAAAGGGCTCGCTGTTCGAAATTGCTTCTGCAATCACACCGTTCATGGTAATTCACCAAGTAAATTAACGGCGTTAATATTATAAAAATATTTCTCGATTTGGAGCTTTGTTGCATAACTCCATTCTGTTGCAAAAGTCTCAATTGTATTTAAAAAGTCGGGGTGAACTGGGACTTATTAAACAAAGCCCCCTGTATAATTTATATATTATTAGTAGGAAAGTAGATTCCTCCTATGTCAATAAATTTATATATTATTAGTAGGAAAGTAGATTCCGTGTTCATTATTTAGGAAGATATTTCTGTCCGAGAATCTTGCGCAGGCGGCAGCAAGTCTAAATGAACTCTGCAACGCGTTGAGGTTTTCAAGTGGCTGACGCACGTTTTGGGCCTGCAAAGTGGGGCTGGTTCGATCGCAGATCTGATCGGATTCGAATCCTATGTAATGAATGAATGGTCCCAGGAGGGACAAAAATTAGATGAGACAGATAGCAATTTACGGGAAGGGCGGGATCGGCAAATCGACTACCACCCAAAATCTAACGGCGGCTCTATCCACAATGGACAAGAAGATTTTGCAGATCGGGTGCGACCCGAAAGCTGACTCGGTGAGAATGCTGGTCGGGGGGAAACGACAGCCCTCTGTGCTCGATACGCTTCGCAAGGATGACGACGTACAGCTTGATGATGTCTTGACAACCGGTTTCGGCGGAATACGATGCGTCGAGTCAGGAGGACCTGAGCCCGGCGTTGGCTGCGCTGGTCGTGGGATCATTACTTCTATCGGACTGTTGGAAAACTTAGGGGCTTATACTCCTGATCTGGACTATGTTTTCTACGATGTCTTAGGCGATGTTGTCTGTGGAGGATTCGCAATGCCCATAAGAGAAGGAAAAGCTCAAGAGATCTACATCGTGGCCTCTGGAGAGATGATGGCCCTCTACGCTGCAAACAACATCTGCAAAGGAATCCAAAAGTTCGCTGAGTCCGGAGGGACGAGGCTTGGGGGCATCATTTGCAACTCCCGCAACGTCTATCGTGAGGAGGAGCTCGTCTCCACTTTTGCCGAAACGATCAACAGTCGAATGATTCAGTTCATACCTAGAGACAACATCGTGCATCAAGCCGAAATACGAAAACAGACGGTGATTGAGTACGCGCCAGAATCTGATCAGGCGGCCGCTTACCTCAATCTCGCCGCAAACATTGACGAGAATACGACGTTCACAGTTCCCAAACCTTTGGAGTACGATGAGCTGGAACAGCTTATGGTCGACTGGGGTATCGCGGAATGAAGATGATCAAAGCCATTATTCGGCCAGAAGTTGTCGACCAAGTGGCAGACGCTCTGGAATCCGAGGGGTTTCCTTCACTAACACGGATTGACGTCTTCGGCAGGGGAAAACAGAAGGGCATCAAAGTTGGGGATGTCATCTATGATAATTTGCCTAAAGCGATGCTAATGATCGTTGTCGAGGACCCACAATTGGACGAGGCGGCCCGTATCATCGAAAGAACCGCAAAAACCGGTAACATAGGCGATGGCAGAATCTTTGTTTGTCCGGTTGAGGAGTCTATACAAATCAGAACAGGAGAACGGGGGCTTTAAAAAGATGAAAGAGGTCATCGCGATCATCCAGATGAACAAGGTTGAGACTACGAAGAATGCCCTTGCCGTCATTAGTATCCCGTCTTTTACTGCATATAGAGTGTATGGGCGAGGTAGGCAGCGAGGTCTGCGGATCGCATATCCGTCAGATTTGAACGTGGAAAGCGAGCGAGGAGTGAGATATTTGCCCAAGCGCATGCTGTCGGTCGTCGTCGAGGATGAGTTTGTAGCCGCTGTAGTTGCAGTGATAACAAGAGCGAACAGAACCGGCAACATAGGCGATGGCAGAATCTTTGTTTGTCCGATTGAGGAGTCTATACAAATCAGAACAGGAGAACGAGGAGAGGGGGTTCTCTCGTGAGCACTGCAGTAAATGACAGGGATAAAAAGCCGATAAGTGTAGAAGAGAGCCAAAAGATCGTAAATGACCTGTTCAAAGAGTTCCCAAAGAAAACCGGAGAGATAAGAAAGAAGCACGTAATAGTGAAAAACGCGTGCGAGTGCAACCAGAAGATCGAGGCCAACGATCGTTCCATCCCTGGTGTTCTGACCAATCGGGGGTGCGCCTACGCGGGCTCAAAAGGCGTGGTCTTGGGTCCGGTGAAAGACATTCTCGACCTCACGCACGGGCCGATCGGGTGTTCTTACTATACGTGGGGCACGAGAAGAAACCTGGCACGGGCTGAAGAAGGAGAGGACAACTTCACCCGGTACTGTCTGAGCACAGACATGAAAGAGACCGACATAGTCTTCGGCGCAGAGAAGAAGCTGGCCAAAGCATTGCGCGAAGCCTACTCCATTTTTAAGCCTGAATGCATCTGCGTCTATGCCACGTGCCCCGTGGGCTTGATAGGAGACGACGTTGAGGCAATATGTAAAAAAGCAGAAGAAGATCTGGGGATAAAGGTCATCTCGGTAAGATGCGAGGGGTACCGCGGTGTAAGCCAGTCCGCGGGCCACCACCTCGCCTCAAACGCGCTGATGGAGCACGTGATCGGTACGGAGGAGGTTGAAGACCCCGGCCCGTTCGACATTAACGTCTTCGGCGAGTATAACGTCGGCGGCGATTATTGGGTTATTAAGCAGCTCTTGGAGACAGTTGGCTACCGAATAATAAGCTCCTTCACTGGAGATGCCTCCTTCCACCAAATTGCGAAAGCGCATAGGGCAAAGCTGAGCATCCTCCTATGTCACCGGTCAATCAACTACACAAACCGCATGATGGAGGAGAAATTCGGAGTTCCATGGCTGAAGGTCAACTACTTAGGGGTCGACGACTTGATCAAAACTCTCAGAGATATGGCAGCATTTTTCGACGATCCGTCGCTCAACAAGAGGACTGAAGCGGTGATAGAAGCAGAAATGTCCAGAATAGGACCAAGTATCGAGATCTACAGAAAGAGGCTGGCCGGGAAGAGGGTGATGTTGCTTGTTGGCGGCTCGCGCGCCCACCATCTTAAAGACATGTTCGAAAAGCTAGGGATGGAGGTCGTTGTAGCTGGTTACGAATTCGCCCACAGGGATGATTACGAAGGTAGAAAGGTCATTCCCGAAATACAGCATACGAGCCGTTCAAAAATGCTGGAAGACATTCATTACGAGCGTGATCCCAAAATTGGCTCTGCGTACTCCGAGGAGACACTCATCGAAAAAAAGCGCGAGATCCCCCACCTTATGGACTATGAGGGGCTTATCCCTCACATGAGGGACGGGACGCTCATCTTGGATGATTACACCCACTACGAGTGTGAGCATCTCGTCAAAGAGCTTGGAATAGACCTATTCTGTTCGGGAATCAAGGATAAGTACATCTTTCAGAAGATGGGCATACCCTCACGTCAGATGCATTCGTACGACTACAGCGGGCCATATACCGGGTTTGAGGGGTTCCTAAAATTTGCAGAGGACATCGACATGGCAGTGAACAGTCCCACGTGGAGGTTTGTAACTCCACCGTGGAGGGATGAGACACATGCTTAGCCATACTCCTCGAGAGATCACTGAGCGACAGGCCCTGACCATTAACCCATCCAAAACCTGCCAGCCGATAGGGGCTGTTCTGGCTTATAAGGGGATCCATAACTGTATGCCTTTGACTCACGGCTCCCAAGGGTGCTCATCGTACTTACGAATGATGTTGTCACGACACTATCGGGAACCTTCAATCGCAGCGACCAGCTCGTTTACGGAGGACTCCGTTGTCTTCGGGGGACGTAAAAACTTAACCGAAGCGATCGAGAACATCATCAAACTCTATAATCCTGACGTGATAGGCATCTCTACTACCTGCTCATCGGAAACGATAGGAGACGATGTTCGGGCATTCGTGGAAGGAATCAAGGCAAAAGCATTCTTCGATCCAAAAGTGAAGGTGCTTGTGGCGAGCACCCCGAGCTATATCGGGTCGCACGTTACCGGATACGACAACGCCGTCAAGTCCATAACGGAAACGCTGCCCAAGAAAGGCGAACCTAACGGCAAACTGAACGTCATACCTGGCTTTATCGAACCAGGTGACACTAGAGAGATAAAGAAGATACTAAAGATGATGAGAGTGGCGTCGATTGTTTTCCCCGACACCTCCGATGTCTTCGACGCCCCTCTAACACCTGATTCCGGGGGCCTTTATCCGCCGGGAGGGACGACGATTCCCGATCTGGTCGATACGGCCAACTCAACAGGGACAATCGCCCTGAGCAGGACTGCCGGTAGTGCAGGGGCTACGATCCTCAAAGGTAAGTTTGGGGTACCTGCGATCATTGGTCCGATGCCGATTGGAATACGCAACACAGACAGCTTCGTGATGCACGTGTCCACGCTGGCAGGCGTACCTATACCGCGCGAACTCGATGAGGAACGCGGCCGCCTCGTCGATATGATGACGGACGCCCACCCCCATTTCCACGGAAAGACCGTGGCGCTTTTCGGAGACCCAGACACCGTCGTAGGATTAGTGGGCATGCTCAAAGACTTAGGGATGGTGCCTGCGGTTGCGCTTACAGGATCGCCGGATGCGCAATTCGTTAACGAAATCCGCGCGCTCGCACCAGACTGTGAGGCTATCGTTGGTGACCTCTTCCTGTTACACCAGAAGCTCAAAAACAGGTCCGTTGATCTTCTCATTGGAAACTCCTTCGGTAAATACATCTCTCGGGCTGAGGACACGCCTCTCGTGCGACTCGGTTTCCCTATTACGGATCGAGCTAACCTGCATTATTTTCCCGTCGTAGGATATGCGGGCGCGGCGCGACTCGTGGAGATTATCGGCAACACTTTACTAGAGAGAAAAGACAGGGATGCCGACGACGCGTACTTCGAGCTAATACTCTAGAGAGAAGTACGTGTCATTATAATTGAGGATAGGCAACATGCAAGTCATCAAAACGATTGAGGGCAGAGAGGACCACCTCCAGCGGAAGAGCGAAACGGCTGGTTCCCCCGTGGCCTGCAACGGCGAGAGTCTTGCCGGCTCAGTGAGCCAACGGGCGTGCGTCTACTCAGGAGCACGGGTAGTTCTCAATCCCATCACTGACGCCCTGCACTTGGTTCACGGTCCTATCGGATGCGCGAGCTACACGTGGGACATCAGAGGGAGCAGCACAAGCGGTTCCACGCTGTATAAGAGCAGTTTTTCCACTGATATGAAGGAAATGGATGTAATTTTTGGCGGTGAGCGGAAGCTGGCAGGCGCCATACGAGAGCTTGTGGCCGATTATAACCCTCCTGCAGTATTCGTTTACTCTACGTGCATCGTAGGAGTAATAGGGGACGATTTAAAATCCGTCTGCAAGTCCGCTTCTCAAGAGCTCAAAATCCCGATAATACCGGTATGGTCCGAGGGATTTCGAGGGAACAAAAATGAGGGGTACAAATCCGCCTGTAACGCCCTTTTGGAACTCATAGGCACGAGAGAGTTCACTCCCAAGCAACCATTTACGGTGTGCCTCTTAGGGGAATATAACGTTGCCGGAGATCTCTGGCCCATCAAGTCTTATTTCGAAGAGATGGGGGTGGAGGTCATAGCCTGTCTGACTGGTGACTCGACGGTAGAGGAGATCCAAAGGGTGGATTGCTCTAGGCTCAACTTGGTTCAGTGCAGCGGTTCGATGGAGTTCCTTGCAAAGCGGCTCGAGGACAAGTACGGCACGCCATACAAGCGAGTGAGCTTCTTTGGATTAAGCGCCATGGCATCGGCTTTAAAAACGACCGCAGCGTTTTTCGGAGAGCCGCAGATGATGGAAAGGACACAGATGATCACTAAAAGGGAACTGGCGAGAGTACTGCCGGAGATCGAATACCACAAGCGCCAAATTCGTGGAAAAAAAGCTGCCATTTACATGGGAGGCGCAGCCAAGGCCGTTTCACTGGTGAACGCCCTCAGAGAGTTAGGAGTGCAGGTCGTCATAATTGGCACCCAAATGGGGAAGAGAGACGACTACGAGAAGATAGGTGCTATTGTCAAAGATGGGACAGTGATCATAGATGATGCGAACCCGCTGGAGCTCCGAGACTTGTTGATTGAGCAAGAGGCGGACCTGCTCGTTTCGGGCGTGAAAGAGCGATATTTAGCATACAAACTTCACATGGCCTTCTGTGACTTCAACCACGATCGCACAAAAACGTTCGAAGGGTTCACGGGAATGGTCAACTTTGCTAGGGAACTCGACACGAGCATCAACAGCCCGGTGTGGAAGCTGTCCATTGATCGAAGATGCCAAACGAAACCAATCAACCACGTCAGTGAATGCTTAACAGGAGGTACCCAAATGGAGGTGGCACATGTCGAAGACCTATGCAACGGTTAATCCCTGTTCTATGTGCATGCCTATGGGAAGCGTCATGGCTTTCAAAGGCATCGAGAATAGCATGACGTTATTGCACGGCTCGCAGGGATGTAGTACGTACATGCGCTTACACCTAACTCATCATTTCCGAGAGCCAGTGGACATAGGGTCTTCTGCTCTCAGCCAGGAAGGCGCGGTCTATGGAGGAGCAACAAACCTAAAGAAGGGCCTAAGGAATATTATCCAAGCCTATAACCCCACGTTTATCGGCGTTGCCACCACCTGTTTGGCAGAGACGATCGGAGATGATGTACCTCAAATTATACGCGAATTCCAAAAGGATGAGCCTACGGCAAGCGACAAATCCATTGTTCATGTTTCCACGCCAAGCTATGTCGGAACCCACGAAGAGGGCTACATTGAGACGCTTAAAACGATCGTCCAAATGCTCTCGGCGAGAAGCGAGCCAAATCACAAGTTTAACCTGATAATAGGATCAATCGTCTCCCCGGCTGACATCCGTTATCTTAAAGATTTACTGGAGCGCTGGCCTTGTGAATACATCCTTTTCCCCGACATTTCAGAAACCTTAGATGCTCCTCTCGTTACGAACCTCCCAAGGATTGCCGAAGGCGGCACGCCGATAAGCGAGATACGAGATATGGCAAACAGCAGCTGGACTATCACTATCGGGGGAAGCATTTGGAAGTCAAGCGCCGGTACCCATCTCAAGGAGAGGTTCGACGTTCCTTGCGTAGCGTTGCCATTACCCATCGGAATCGAATACACTGATGAGTTTGTAACAACGTTAGAAGCTATCACAGGGCGTGAACTACCACAAAAATACGAAAGAGAACGGGGGCGATTGCTTGATGCCATTGTCGATGCTCACAAAATTGTGGGTGGTGTCAAGGCGGCGGTATATGGAGATGCGGAGATAGCTTTGGGGATTACTAAGCTTCTCAACGAGATCGGCGTAGACCCGTCGGTAGTGGCAACGGGTGCCAAGACCCCGGCTTTCGCACAAAGGGTCAGAGCAGTCTCATCAGGTGCGACAATCTTATCCGGCGTGGACTTCGTGCACATCCATAAAGAGGTAACAAAGAACAACGTTGAGGTGATGATTGGCCCTTCGACCGGACGACAGATATCTCAAAAAGAGTCGGTACCGCTGCTACGAGTGGGGCTTCCGATCAACGATCGATTCGGTGCAGCGCGTCAGATGATATTGGGGTACAAAGGGATGACATGGATGATAGATGCGCTCGCCAATACGCTCCTAGATTCGTCGTGAAGGGTCGATACACAAGAGATGCATGCAGTTGGTCTAAAAAATAAGACGAAAAGACTTACTTCACATTTTTCTAGTGGTCTCTGAATGCAAATCCTTCGATTTGGCGAGATTGTTGTGATCAAACGAACGATAACTGGACTTGCCCGCAGATCAGCGTCACTTCAACTCGCTTCGATGCCAAGGTGGGGGGAGAGCATACTCCTGCACTCTTTTGTCTCCGATTCTATTCCTCTAACCAAAGAGTATTGTGAAACAAAATTGCGAGGTTTTCCTGCAGAATCCGCTGAGAGAAGCTTAAACAGATCGAATAAAATACTTAAGAGGTCAAAAAGCTAGCGTTCAAATCTACGAAATCGGGTTCAGGGCCAGCAAAATTGCAGGCCCGGAGGGCGAAGCTTCTTGAGCACTTCACTCACCGATGTGTGCGTGTCTATGAAGGGTGCAATTGGGTTATCGGGGACTGATTTGGGGTCCCTCTGATAACCCTTGTGTTACGACATACCAAGGTTGATGAGAACCAGGTTTTCCGACGAAGAAGACTCGCGAGTTATAGCTTAATAAGATACTTTGAGGTCTATTGGGTCATAGAGGATGCCGTGATCTCCTGCATATGGTGTCTTGTGGAGGACCGCATTCGAAAGAAGGTCTCCAGGTATCTCGCGCTTTGGATCAGGGAAAGCGTCGCAGTTGTACAACCTTTCAGTCGGGTAGGCGTCACATTTGTTCCCCCCTGTACGGAAATGTTTGCAATTGAAACACTGCGGAAGCATTTGTGTTATTTTCTCACCTCCGTGCTGCGTGCGTACCGTCTCTTTCGCGCATATAGGTTTTGATGATGGCAGTAGACCGCCAGCACCGCCAACGAAACCCGGCCGCTTCGATAAAGCTGGAACCCAAGAAAAGTTGAGAAAGAGTTATTGTTCCAGAGTGTTAATCCTTTAGCGATATGCTTTGTCTTCAAAAACCCGATGGCATAAGCCATCCCGAACGTCGAGGTGTACTCGCTTTTTAAATCGAGAGCGACGCGCTCAAGGACGAGCGTGCTAAACTCAACTAAGTAATGGAAGTGGAGAAAATGCTATTCGTTTTATGGTATAAATTCGATCCCGATCATACTGAACGGGTTCGCGAGTTGTGGAAGCACTTCAAGTTTCCAGAAAGCGTCAAGGTGATAGGCCGTTACGTTCTCATAGGAAGGCATATGTCCGTGGCAATCTTCGATGCACCAGACGAAGCATCATTGCTGAAGATTACTGGCCCGTTCAGCAGCTTTGGCGTGGCCCACATTGCGCCGGCAATGCCGCTCGAAGAAGCAAACCAAGTAACGTGGTGAAGAAAGAAGAGCAGACGAGCACAAATCGACTCCTCGATTTATCCATTTGAAGAACGGAGGCGTTGAGAAGCGTCTCGCATAAGTCAGCGGATAGAAAACCTACATCCTGCCACTAACCCCAAAAGACGGGAAGGCATCTTTGCCCACCCTGCGCGGGTCATAGAAACAATAGTTCAGGTACTTGGTTTACTTCAGATTTCTCAATACAAAAGCACAGCCCCCCCCAAAAAAAGACAGTTTTGCATTTTTAGAGAGACCGTCGTTGCTTTCGTCTCACTGCGCTATGGCAACGCACTTACACGCATATCGGTCTCTACTGGCGCAAAAAAAGAAAAGGTGGGTACTCGCCCCACCTTGCCTGTGTAATACTCCCCCTTTTTCTCCGCCTCGCCTGTGTCACGGGACGTGCTGGGTGGGAGATGATTCCCAGCACGCTCGTGGGCACCTTTTAGTTTGGCCCTTTCCTTCAGCTGAAAATAAAGGGTAACAAGAACGCAAAGCTTGCGATCAAAGTTCCGACAGCACCAAAAATTCCTATTACGCCAAGCGCCAGCGTGAGAATGCTGAGCAACGTAAGTTGCGCAATAACCGCAATAACCATATCGCTTCACCTCCTTTGATTTAACACAACGACTTCCTGCGATGCCGCGCACTAAACAGCGCCGGGACCGCGCTCGCCGGTTCTGATGCGAATCACGTCATCTACCGATGAGATGAATATCTTGCCATCTCCTATGTTGCCGGTTTTCGCAATTTCCAAGATCATGCTGACAATACGCTCCGCGTCTTCTGTCTTGACGAACATGTCAATCTGCGTCTTAGGCAAGAGATCGAGGCAGTACTCGCTGCCTCGGTAGATCTCCGCAATTCCCTTCTGCCTGCCCTGGCCTTTGACGTCCGTAACCGTCATTCCAGGGCCGAGCTCTCGCATCGCGTGCTTTACTGCGTCGAGTTTTTCCCGTCTTATGATCGCCGTGATTCTTTTCATACGCTCACCTCCAGGCCGTTTCTTAAACTACCCGCCCACGCGGACGTGGTGCGGGCACATACTTTCGGCCCGGGACACAGGCCGCTTCTTTTTCGAAGTTGCCTGTGCAGCTCAGAGCCCGTAGCCGCCATCATATCCTCCTACACCCATTTCTGGGACGTCGAGGCCGTCTACTTCGGTCTGCGATCCGACCCTCATTCCAACAACTTTGTCTATGAATGCGAAGATCGCAAGTGAGATCGCCGCTGTATACACGAAGCATGTCCCCACGCCAATGCATTGTGCAGCGAACTGACTTGGATTTCCGTAGAGAAGACCGGTTACCGCGCCGGAAACGCCGTTCCAGCCCGCGCCGTACGTGCCATCTGCGAGGAGTCCCAGACTGAGACATCCCCACGCACCGCACACGCCGTGCACGGCCACCGCTCCGACCGGGTCGTCAACTTTCAGCCTTTTGTCAATGAAAAGCGCGGCTTCGACCACGAGAATGCCAGCGACCAATCCAATGAGGACAGCGCTTTGTGAGTTAACGAACGCGCAAGGGCCGGTTATCGCAACGAGTCCGGCAAGTAACCCGTTGCACATAAAGCTGACATCAGGTTTGTTGCTGCGGACCCGCCACATCCAGAGCGTTGCCGCCACCATGCCAGCAACCGACGAAAGCATCGTGTTAACGGCGACGACGCTGATACGGAGATCGGTTCCTGCGAGCGTGGAGCCCGGATTAAACCCGAACCATCCGAATGCGAGGATGAGTGATCCGAGCACAGCCATAGGGATGCTGTGCGGCGGAATAGCGCGGACCTTCCCGTTGACGTACTTGCCGATTCGAGGGCCCAGCATCCAAGCGCCGATAAAGCCGATCGTACCACCTACCATGTGTACGACGGTCGAACCCGCAAAGTCGACGTAACCGTTGCCTAAACCAAAATTCGAGCCGAGCTGCGAAAGCCATCCGCCACCCCATACCCAGTTGCCGAAGAGCGGGTAAATGATCGTCCCGATAAAAAGACCGTAGATGCAAAATGCCAAGAATTTCCATCGTTCGGCCATAGCCCCCGTCGGAATCGTGGCAGCAGTATCCATGAAGACGACTTGGAAGAGGAACAGCACAAATACGCCGACGTCATAGGCGCCACCCAGGGCAAAACCGTGAGCACCGAAGAGTCCGAACGGATGTCCCAGTATACCGACTGTCACCTCGCTGTTAAGTCCGGTAAACCCGCCCAAAGTGGGAAGCGACTTCAATCCCCCGAACATGAGGGCGAATCCGCAGAAATACCACCCGAGCACACCAAGCCCGTAGATCAATATGTTCATGCCCATCGTGTGAGCCACGTTCTTTGAGCGCGTGAAGCCGGTTTCAACGAGAGCAAACCCCGCCTGCATAAAGAAAACCAGGAAGCCGGCAATGAGCGTCCATACGAAGTTGATGGCTATTGCATCGTGGCCGACAGAGTTGGCGAGCTCAGATAACGTCGGTTGGCCAGTCACGTTAGCCGGAACGTTGGCCGAGCCAATGCTGCTGCCCGTTGGGTCGGGCTGACTTCTGTCGGGCAACGCCTGTGTAGTGGCAATTGGCGTCGAGGCGTTCAGTGCTGAGTTTGTAGGCTGTTGGGCAATTCCTGTGATGTACCCCGATTTTGCCATCATCAAACTCGCGAATACGAGTATCAAAAGGCAGTTTATTACGAGTTTTTTACTTGGTTTCCATGTCATTTTGAAACCTCACGTTGCGAATGTGGGCCGGTTTTCGGCCTGTTAGAGAGAGACGAGTGGGGGCGTACACGGAGGATCGAGACGTCCCTACTCTGCAAGTAGGAAGCTAGATATATAGGAAGTAGGTTTCTTGCTTCCTACCAACAAGATGCGTAATAACACCATCATATTTAAAATTTTCTCAAAGCAGTCTAAGCCAAATCAAACAACACTACAAGGTGCTCAATAGCAACGAAACTACCGTCCAACGGTTCAAGCTGATCGGCCCATCTTCGTGACAAATAGAGAAACGGTAGCTTAGCGATTACTACTTATCGTTCCACTTCAAAGAGTTTGATACTAAACTACGCCGGAGGAAACTAATCGTTGAAGCCTGACGAAATCGATATGCGCGGGAAGATCGCTGTTGCCCTAGATCTTGTAGAGGAATGCAAGGAGTTTGCAGCCTTGATTCCCGAGGTCAGGACCAACCTCGTGTACGCTTGGCCCAATTCTAGAAGCAGAGATGATGTTTTAGGAATAGACGGACGCATAACCGTCGTGAACGGCTTGCCTCACGCTGCAGGTAAGCCCAGATTCGGCGCGTCAAGCCACATGGCCCGACTGATGGTAGAGCTGGGCAAAGCCGATTCGGCGTTTAGGGCAGGCGTGAACTTCGCCAACAATCCATCTCTGACGAAATGGCTCAAGGAGTATTGCAAAGCAAAAGGGTGGGTTTTCAGCGTGATCGACCGCAGTAAAGAACCTGAAGAAATCAAGGAAGCCGAAGGCGCATCGATCCCCTGGAAAGTTCAGCAAGCGATAGATGCCGCCGGTGGCCGGGTCCCCAAGATCTTCTACGAAACGGGTGCCATCGGTAAAGAGCCCGTGTCGGTGCTTGTTGGACGGGATCCTATAGAAGTCGCGGAGCAGATCTGTGAAATCGCGAGACGCTACCATGAGCGATAAGATCGGAAAGATAGACCTCGACACCTTCACCTCCTTTCTGCTCCCACGGCTCGGAAAAAAGGATGACTCGGTAATCGTGCCGCCAACAAGGGGTATCGATGCCGGAGTTATCGACATCGGCAACGACAGGGTGCTCATAATAGCGGAGGACCCGATCTTCGCTATCCCGCACCAGCCCCTGGAGATGTTTGGATGGTATACCGTCCATATAGGCGCGAGCGACGTGGCGGTCATGGGCGTCAAGCCCAGATATATGACATATTCACTCTTGATGCCTCCCGAGACGAACGAAGAGGACTTCCGCACCATCGTGGACGCCATCCACAGGGCTGCCGTGGAGCTTGGGATAGCGATCGTCGGTGGGCATACGGGGTACTATCCAGGGTTTGTATCACCCACCATAGGCGGAGTCACCGTTTTTGCCATCGCAGACAAGCACGCTTATGTTACACCAGCCGGCGCGAAGGCGGGCGACGACGTGATTCTGACCAAGGGGCCGGCAATAGAGACAGCGGGAATCCTCGCCGTGATCATGGAAAAGGAGCTCTTAGCGCGATATTCTTCGCTTTTGGTCGAGAAAGCTAAGGCCCTCTGTCTGCAAATGACCGTAGTAAAAGACGCGTTGTTAGCTATAGAGTCCGGGGGTGTGACTGCCATGCACGACGCGACTGAGGGCGGCGTTATTGGCGGCCTCTTCGAGATAGCAAGCGCTAGCGGAGCGGGGATGGAGATATATGAGGAGGCATTTGTCTATCCAGAAGAAGTAAGGATGGTCTGCGAGGCGTTTGGCATCGATCCCTTGGAAGCGATCGCCGAGGGCTCACTCCTGATTACGGCTAGGCCGAACCATTCAAAGGCCATACTCCACAAGTTAAGTGCCAACGGCATCGAGGCATCCCTTATCGGAAAGGTAACGCGTGACCCGAAGACAAAAACAATCAAGCG
>DASPOC010000077.1:0-6293 GCA_035626195.1 Bathyarchaeia archaeon
CTCTGCAACTTATTTTTCCGGCGTCCGTGTGATTCCCTACCTGTGCGCTAGGCGAAAACATATAACGGAGCGTACAGGCGAGGACGTTTTTGTTTACAAAATCATTATTTTGAGAAGTGACTAATGCGGTCACGAGCACACTAAGGTAGATGTAGATAACTCCCCTGATTTTTAGTGTATCTTATTTTTCGGGCTACCGGTGGCCGAAAACACGTGTAAGAGCTCCATTATCTTCTGCGAAGTAGCTAAAGGATCCCCAGGAAGATAAGTGAGCTACTAGCGTTCCCAATTCAAAGAAGAATTATAAGTATGCCCGCGTGGTTGTACTGGGCGACTAACATGGGATTATTTGACAGGTTCAAGTCGAGCACCGCACCAATACAGAAGGGGCTGACAGCGAACGAATGGTGCGACAGAGGAGACGCACTTGCAAAGTCAGGCCGCGAAGAAGAGGCGATTCAGTGCTTTGACAAGGCGCTCGCGATCGACCCCCGATATGTTAAGGCGTGGGCTCTGAAAGGAGCTACGCTTGGCATGTTGGACCGCCACGAAGAGGCGCTTCAGTGCCTCGACAAGGTGCTCGAGCTCGACCCGCGGTATGCCAAGGCATGGAACGACAAAGGGACTGCGCTTGTCAAGGTAGGCCGCCACGAAGAGGCGCTTCAGTGCCTCGATAGGGCGCTCGCGATCGATCCGAAGGATGTTGACGCGTGGAGCAACAAAGGAACTGCGCTTGAGATGTTAGGCCGCCACGAAGAGGCGCTTCAGTGCTTCGATAGGGCGCTCGTGATCGATCCGAAGAATACAACCGCACAACAAGGGAAACCGGTGGCAGTTGAGAGCATTCGTAAAACCGGGCCCAAGCAGTGAGCAAAAAAAGAACTTGCACCAACGCTCCCCTTTGAGTAAGTAGGTTAGTTTTTTAGGGTTTTTCGAGCCATTATACGATTGGGCTGCACTAACGACAAAGCTTTAGTAAAGGATTTCAGAGCAATACCATTAAGCAAGGATTGGACCTTTCTGCCACGCATTTGCACACATACGGGATTAAATAATCGCCTTGCTCGTCGCCGGAACCGCGCGTCTGCCGGCGGAACTGGTAGAATGGAGGTAAACTGCTATGTTGGAACTCGAAAATTTCAAACCGATCCGAACGATCACGCTTGAAGAGCATTACGCGACCCCGGCATTCTTGGAGGGTCCAGGCTGGCAACTCAAGGACACAGCAAAAGAGGCTCACGCTCATCCCGAGGAGGCCTGGGGAATTGCCCAGGTCATCGATAAATTGTGCGATCTCGACGACGGCCGAATCGCAGACATGGATGCTGCCCGGATCGACGTGCAGGTCCTCTCGCTAACCTCTCCCGGCGTGGAACAGCTCGAGGCGGCCGAAGCTGTGGCGCTCGCCAGTGAGACAAACGACCGCCTCGCGGATGCGGTGCGCCGACATCCGAGCCGGTTTGCTGGGTTTGCCGCACTGCCGACCGCTATTCCGGACACGGCAGCCGACGAACTAGAACGCACTGTCCTTGAGCACGGCTTCAAGGGAGCGTGTATTAACGGCCACGTCCGGGGCCGCTACCTCGACGACCCGTTCTTCTGGCCGATCCTGGAGCGCGCCGAAGCCCTCCGGGTTCCGCTCACCCTTCATCCAACGCTCCCTCCGCAGCCCGTGATTGCGGCCTCTTACACGGGGAACTTCACGCCGGAGGTGACGCGCGGGCTTGCGATGGCGGCCTGGGGCTGGCATATCGAAACCGCGATCCACGTGCTGCGCCTCATCCTCGGCGGGGCGTTCGACCGGTACCCGGGCTTACAGCTTGTCATCGGTCACTTGGGCGAAGCGCTTCCGTTCATGCTGCCCCGACTCGATCGAGGGTTGCCTCCGCAAGTTACGAAACTCGATCGCCCGATTGGGGCCTACCTCCGCGAGAACGTCCACTACACGTTCAGTGGCCTTAACTACACCGCAACGTTCCTCGACCTGTTGCTTGAGGTCGGTGTCGACCGAATCATGTTCTCAGCCGACTATCCCTACAGCTCTATGGTGGAGGCGCGCACCTTCCTAGACCAACTCCCGGTGAGCCCCGCCGACAAGGAGCGGATCGCGCACGGCAACGCGGAGCGCCTTCTGCGACTGTGACGGGCGGATTGCCACCCATGGCCCCGCCTCCCAGGCGAACCTGCCCGCATCAACGCAGCTTTGAATCTGGCGCGGACGATTCCTGCGGAGGAAGAAAAAGAACATACTGGGCAAAGCAATTGGATCACAAAAAGATAATGAAACAACTCTAGTGGGTTGCAAAAGTGGTCATCATCGTGCAAGTATCCCCATTCGCGCCTGAACTTTTCCCGTCAAGCGCCGCGGCTTTCGTATTCAGCTTCGTGTTTCTTTTGTGGCCTCTCAGCGAGATTATTGGCGGGGGGATAATACCGCTTATAAAACGTGCCGGGGTCAGAACGAGAAGGAGAGACCGAGGATCAGTCCTGCTGATATTCATTGGCCTTGTCGTATCATTCACCGTTGCCTTTTCCTTCGCTACCGCCGACATCGCCATGTTGCCGAGCTGGGCGTTCTACCCGGGGATCATCCTCATGGTCGTGGGCATCGCGTTTCGGCAATGGGCCATCGCCGTGTTGGGTCGGTTTTTTTCTATGGCGGTCAAGGTCCAAAAGGATCAAACGGTCGTGGACACCGGTCCGTACCGATACGTGCGTCATCCCTCGTACGCAGGCCTGCTCATCATCTTTGTCGGATTGGGACTTGCGCTGCAGTCGTGGGGGGCGGTCCTAGTGCTCGCATTGATATTCGCGATCGTATGGGGGTACCGTATACACGTCGAGGAGAGAGCTTTGATCTCGCAGCTTGGCGAGGCATACCTCGCGTATTCGCACAAGACAAAGAGGCTCATTCCTTACGTGCTCTGATGTCTCGTGGATCAGCGGAAAAGTGATCGACCAATAAAAAAAGCCCAGGTTCGACTGGGCGCATTAAGACGGCACTCGCTAAAAACGTCTACGCCGTCTCCTCATTCAGATTCCGATTATACTTTTCCTTCTGAGGCGGTTCGTTCAGGGGGGCGCCCTCATTCCCGGGGGTTGCCGCCGCTCTCGCAGTTTGCCCTCGTTGGGGTGCTCGTCACCGCATTCCGTTTCTTGATTAGCAACTCCATCGTCCGCAAGATTCCGCATGCGGAAAGACTCATCTTCTGATTGGATGATAGCTCAAGTATTGCCGTTGGGCTGCGTTTCGACGTCATTGTATCACTTTGTAGGCTAATAACTGGTCAACACGGAAACCGGCTCGTTTACGGCCACCGAGGAAGATGAAAGCGTTGAAACAGCCTTATCAATTTCCGTTATTAGTGTATGCGCGGCGCCACAAAAAAGGACGCCATCTTCCTCTTTGACCAGGGTGTTAGAGACCGGCTTCGTTCTACAAGGTCGTTCGTTGCAACAGTTCAACCAGCACGACAGAGAGAATAACGCACAAACAGTAATCATAATCAGCTTTATATATACTACAATCGTCATCCCAACCGTAACAGCAGGAGACGTAGTGAACACCCTTATCGTTTACAAGTCCTACCACCGCCTGAACACCGAGAAGATCGCAAGGGCCATGGTGGGGGCCATGGACGCGCAGCTCACAAAGGTCGAGGACGTGCGGCCGGAAGAGCTGGCGGATATTACCTCATCGGCTTTGGCTCGGGCATCTATGGCTTAAAGCATCACAAGGCACTGATCGAACTGATTGAAGCCATGCCTGTGATGGACAAGCGCGTCTTCGTTTTTTCGACCTGCGGCAACGTTCGAGAGGCCAACCACAAGCTCATTATGGAAAAGTTAACGGAGAAAGGCTATGACATCGTCGGCGAGTTCACGTGCTTCGGCGAGTTTGCGGGCGCGCTGCGATTGAACAGAGACTGGAAAGGGGCGCTCGCATTTATTGGCCGTAAAAACAAGGGACACCCGGACGAAAAGGATCTCGAGAAGGCCCGTGCGTTTGCGAAGGGCCTTTTGGGTGCGTAGAACACACTGTTGCTATGGGCGCCCGTTCTCATTGACGATGCTTGTAGCCTTATGACAGAGTCCGGCAATTCCCAACTTTGCTGATCCCAGTTTGTCGCGCTAGCTTAATTTTGAAATGATGAGCAATTTGTTTACCGTTTTCCAATTCCTCGTTGTTGCTACGGTTTTTAGCTTTGTTTCGAACATCGCGTTGTTCAGCGTTGTCCTGGCATACCCGTTCGGGCAATAGAGATACACTTCCGTGCCAACAATTACGAATTTTTCACCTTTGTCTAGTTGTATGTCTAGGGTTGATGCGACCGTTTCGTCCGGCCTGTCTGACAAAAAAGTGACGTATAGCTTTTCAGGCTCCGCATCTGCTGTATCAATAAACGGATTATTTTCGACGATTTTTTCGAGTTCGCGCTGCGTCCTGATGAGCACGTTTGTCGAAAAACCAAAGGTTTTGCGCAATTTGTCTTCAACAGCTGGGGCCATTTTTGCAGTTTCCGCACGCCCGCAGTCGAAAATAACGTTGCCACTCTGCGCGTACGTTCTGACGTTTTCAAAACTCAGCGATTCAAAAGCCCTTTTTATATCCGTCATAGATGCGGTTTTTCGACCGCTGACGTTAATTCCGCGTAACAAAGCAACGCATCTCACTACTTCACGCCCCCCTCTGTTTATTTCGCTGCACGGCCAACACGCCTGACGGCCACGCGCGAACTACTGAGACAGAGCCGCGCTCGTGTTGCTTTCGTTTATTCTTCGCGCTCGTGCTAACCCTGATCGGCGTGTTTCATGGCCCACGGAACCCAAACGATGACCTCTATTACCCCCGCAACGGCGAACGATAGCAGAAAGACACCGATGTTTTGTAGAATGCTGAAGCTGCTTGCATAATAGAATAGCCATAGCGCGAGGAAGATGAGCCACAGGACAGGCACAGCGATGGACTCGTATATCCTCCTCGGCTCTGGTTGTTGGTTGCTCATTTCTGAATCCTCCTGTGTTTTTTAACCCTGAATAGTTGCACGATATTGGTCCTCATAACCGTTTCTTTTTGACGGTCGAATTGTTCACGGTGCAGCACGCGTTTCCGTTCGATACCGCGCCTCGGAGGGGCATATGGCAAGACTTATTCGGGTACGTCTCACCTATATGGTTGCAATGAAGGCACTAATTGCTGCGCGTCGGTATCGATAAGGGGTGTGGAGGGGCGCTCGCTCCCATATTTGACGACGGATCGTTCGAGTTTGTCCCGATTCTTGAGAGCATTCCCGCGCCGGACGCCGCGAAGTATAATGACATGATTGGGAGAAATGGGAAGCGCCTCTCCGCCTACGTTCCGTCGAGCAGGGAGAACCCGCCGAAAGTGAAAGGAAAAAGGGAGAAGGATGGCAAGATCCCTTCACGACGCCTGCACCGTGCACCGTCTCCTTGACACGTGCGGCACGATCGTTCCCGTGTGCCCGTCGCGTCGCCGAAAGACCTTCCTCAAGGTAATAAAACCATTCCGTGAGTAGTGAAACGGCTAAAAAAAGCGCGACGCCCCGTTGTCAACATCGGAGAAGCTCTGTCGCTATAAACTCAGGGACGCCGTCTACGGCAGCGACAATGGCACCCATCAACGAGCACAAGCGTTCTCACGCCGCGTCGATCCGCGGAGTTCGAGATGATTAGCAAGGCAGCGGCATCCTGATATATCGTCGTGCTAAGATATGATATTTGAGGTGTAATATTCGTGGTCTTCGGGTTCGGCACACCAAACGTGCAAAAAATGAAGGAGAAGCGAGACGTCAAAAGGCTCATCAAGGCATTAGGGTACCAGCAGAGTAGTGATGTTCGCAGGGCCGCTGCGGAGGCCCTTGGCACGATCGGCGATGGCAGAGCCGTTGAGCCGCTGGTAAAGGCGCTTAACGACTCGGATTGGCTTGTGCGCAGGAAAGCTGCGGAGGCCCTTGGCACGATCGGCGATGGCAGAGCCGTTGAGCCGCTGGTAAAGGCGCTTAACGACGCGGACAGTGATGTGCGCAAGAGCGTCGCAGAGGCCCTTAGTAAGATCGGTGAACCGGCCGTTGAGCCGTTGATAAAGGCGCTCAACGACACAAGTGAGTATGTGTGCGAGGGCGCGGTGGAGGCCCTTGGTAAGATCGGGTGGGCTCCGGGCAGCGATGAGGCAGCGGCCGCCTACTGGACAGTGAAAAGACGATGGGATAAGTGCGTGGAGATCGGTGAACCGGCCGTTGAGCCGTTGATAAGAGCGCTCGTCGACTCGGATT
>DASPOC010000078.1:0-5493 GCA_035626195.1 Bathyarchaeia archaeon
TTAGCGGTGCTTGTCGGGAGCTTTATCAACATACCGCTGTTCACAGTTGAATCTCGGGAGCCTGTTATGCAGGACGCGTATGTCACCGTTTTCGGGATGACGTACCACGTACCGGCAGCCGCTGTGGGCTCACGAAGAACAGTCGTTGCCCTTAACGTCGGTGGCGCCCTCATTCCATCTATTGTCTCGCTTTACCTCCTCTGGCGATTTCCAAGCGTCTTAGACTTTGCGATCGTCGGAGTTACTCTTGTCGCAATCATTTCCCATCTCGTATCAAGACCGGTAAAAGGAGTTGGGATCGTCTCTCCCGCACTTGTGCCGCCGCTCGTCGCGGCTGTATACACCATTGTCGTTTTGGCGCAGTTTCCAAGCGTCGATAACGCCTTTGCCTTAGCCTACGTGTGTGGAGTACTCGGCACCCTCATCGGCGCCGATTTAACGAATTTGGGCGCAATCAAAAAAATCGGAGCGCCAGTTGCGTCAATTGGAGGCGCCGGGACCTTTGACGGGGTGTTTCTTTCTGGCATAATAGCCGTGCTGCTCGCTTAAAAGCACGTGCTAACGGGCCTCGACACGCGACAAAAACGTGCTCCGAGCCAACGAACAAGCTTTATGTAGTTTCTGCCCAAACTCCGTTTGCTCTATTAACGCGGACGCTACAAAATGGCCTACAGTCGCCTTTTAAAAACAAACGTTGTGCTGCTTGTGCTCGTGGTGATTGGGATTGCTGCCAGCTCGATCGCTGTCTACGCCGGCAACAAGAAATTCATCGGGATATTAGGGATCGCACTACTCGCGTTGTTCCTCGTTTTTTGGCGCATCTTCAGTCTGACAAGGAGCGGCGTCTCCGAACAAGAACAGGTCGACATCGACTTCGACCCCAACCTCTTCCAACGGTTTCGCCCGCCGCTGAAGTGACACTGCGACGTCAATCTGCGTCTTGCGACGTTTCCATCAGATGTTGATTACCACCGTTCCTACTACCCAGCCCCTAGCCGCTGCTTTTTTCTGTTGTTCCGAGCGATGATTGTGCCGAGCAGATATGCACGACGAAACTACATCTTGATTCTCTTTCGTTCCGTATAGAGTGTCATCTGGATATCCTTTCGGAATTCGTCCTCATAGAGCAGCTCAAAATTGCCGTTCGGATCCTTGGAGCGCAGATTATACACTTTCACCGTTTCCGTATCTATCGAGCCTTCAAGCATTTTTCCTTCAGGGATGTCTTTCGTTGGCTCATCCAGAATCTCGCAGACCTTCTCATCTCGTTTGATTAGCACATCGAAAATGGTGAAGTCATTCTGTTTCAAAATGTCAAACAGCGCTTCAGTGACCTTCTTGTGAAACGACTTCTTTTCTTGCCAAAGATTCATCGCCCTTACGATTCCGTGCAGCGCATCTGATACCGCTTCTTCGACTTCGTCCTCGCTCATGTCAGAAACGTTCATCGAATACGTCTTGTTCTGCATAATAGTAGCATACGGATCCGCGCCTCTTAAACCTGAAGCATCCTCTCCAACACCTCTTACCTTTGGCATTCACGCGTGCCTCTCCCGCAATCTGCTCGCTTTCCTTATCTTGCCTCGAGATCGGCGCACGTGTTAGGGCGTGAGCGCAAGAAGAGGAAAGATGAGGCCGCAATCCATAATGACGTCAAAGCTGGCTCATATAACCCCGGGTCTAGTGGGCTTGAAGACAAGAATAAGGATTGCCTATAATGCGACACCGACTTACAGTCTTAGATGCGAGACGTCTGACAACGAAACCAAACGAACAACAGAGCCGGTATATCAATGATACTGCAACGACGGCACAAAGGTATTCAGAAGCGCGAACCAGCTGCGAAGCTTCCGGACAGCGTGCCCGCTGGGACGAAACCGACGGTGAAATCGCGTCAAATTTGAAAACAAGGGCGATTAAGGTCTGTTCCGCAAACAAAAACACAAGAGTCACGGGCGTCCTCATTCTCAAAAAATAGACTCGAAGGCACTTGCTGCCACGAGGAACGACGGACGAACTCTACCGCATTTAAGACCATCGGCGAGCAGCTCCGGGGTTTCAATGCAAAAAAAAACACGACGCTGACCCATGTCTACATCCTCTAGCAGCAAAACGATACAACCCGGTTCATCGCCGCCCTGTATGTCAGGCCGGATAGTCCTAAAATTTGTGCAGGTGCATACAACAACCTCGGATGCGCTGAAGGTCCCGGCACCAAACCGATAGGCGTGGGTCCTGCACCCACCAGTCGGGGTCTTCCTTTCAGGGTTTGCCCCGGCGTATACCGGTTCGAATGGAACAGTCATGGTCCTCTGCGTCGATTTCAGTGTATCACAAGCCATCACTTTCACCCTTTTTGATTTGAACAAGTCCTGAAGGTGCCAGCTATAGAAGCTCTATCCTCGACAAACTAAAATCAGGACTGGGCGCATGCGTCGAAGGGTGGGTTAACGCTGGCTGGACTCACTATGAACACGTATTGTGAGCACGTTTTTGATGTGTGTATGAAGTGCTGGCGAGATGTGGCTTTGCGCGTTGAACGCTGACGGTGCGTGCAAGCCGGAAGAGCTTCCGTGATACTGCCTAGTATCGGTATTTTCAAATCTCGTGGGGAAAAATTCAGGAAACAGGTCTCCAGCAGGGATTCCTCGACTATTGCGGCTTTCAGCCCAAACAGGTTGCTAAAATCAAAGCGTAAAATTCTTAAGCATCGAGTTACCGTTGGGTGGGTACCAATGCGCATCGAGAACCGCACTCTCCTCGGGGCGCTCTTTTTTGTAGGCGCGGCGCAGTTCATTCTCGTGATAGTCATCGCAGAAGCGCGGTATCCTGGGGGGTATTCCGCGGCGACCAACGCCCTAAGCAACTTGGGCGTGGGACAAGCGGCGCTTTTGTTCAGCGCGTGGATCGCGGTGTGCGGAGCGCTAGCATTCATCGTTTCACTGCTCGGACGGCGTACTCTCGGCACAGGCCTTGCCGCAACCCTTGCAGTAGCCGGTGCCTGTGCTGTGGGAGTGGGCTTGTTCCCTGTAAGGACCAGCGCGCCTCACGAAATCTTCGCGATCGCTGCATATGTCTTTGTGGCGGTCTCTGTGATCACCTCTTATAGGGTGCTGCGCCCGCCGCTCTCGCACTTCTCAGTAGGCCTCGGGATCATCGCGCTCGTTGCCCTTGTTCTACTCGTCACAGGTCATTGGCTGGGCATAGGTAAAGGCGGGATGGAGCGCTTGACTGCTTACCCGATCCTCTTGTGGGCGCTCGGGTTCGGAGGAGCTTTAATAGGCGCAAAGTGACCATTAAGCGGCTTAAGGGCGGCCTATCATATTAGATGGATTTTATGATACGACAGGTGCCATTTTGCACAGGACCGCTCGCACGACAGCGCCGCTGGAGAGACCGAGATCGCTGAGCGTAACTCAAGAAAGATTGATACGTTGTGCTTTATCTATCGCAGGTTGCTATTTTGTACCCAATAATTACTAGGCTGTGACCGCATGTTGTTGTATACCACAGTTCCGACTTTGTCAACGTTTTTCTAAGCGTGTGGGAGATAGATATCGCGGTACGCCTCGGAAGACGGAAAAACGATCGTGTTCACGATATAGGGGTTACATTGAGCGAGCTAGTTTTACAACCGAGTCAAGAAGTTTTACAACTACAACTGAGCGCTACCTCACCTAGCTCGGTCATCTGCCCCGCGCTACTGCGTTATAGCCTGAAAGAATCCCGATCAGCAGGCCCAATACGAGTCCGACTATTAACTTGCAACTGAACGACGGGTATCAAATAGACAAAAGGTAACAACGGTCAAATATAGAGGGGCTAAAAAAATATGCCCAAGAAGCGGCCAGCACTAGCAATCGCGGGGTTGTCCCACTAGAACGCAGTTTTAAGGTCGATTTTATGCTTTCGGTTCCCGGCCGGGACATTTCTTCATTGCGCGCATAAACCCGGTGCCCCAATGAAACACACAGAGCTCCTCGCCGGTCGCAGACTTCGTTTCCTTGAAGTCAGTCAAGTTTTGATCCTCAAAGTAACGCGCGCATTCAGCGTGATACAGACAGCTTTTTTCGATGCATTTACGCGTCATAATCTCAGCAAAAAGTGTGGAACACATCTACCTAAACATTTCGCCGGCTTGTGCGCGCAGCCGAAGGAGTTGCAATCTTGTGCGGGATAAAATCCTGACCAGCGCATTTAGATGCTTTGGCAGAATTATTTTTCATGAACTCAAGGCGGCACACGTCCTCGCATCATTTACAGCCTGCGAGGAGCGTCTTCGAGTTTGGCGGCGTCCTTGCGACTCACTTTGGAGCGGCGACACTTGGTGCTTAGTCGCGCGTTTTATACACCTTATCGGGATCGAACACCTTTTCACCGATTATCCTCCCGTCGATAGTCCTGAAGAAGCACGACCAGAAGCCAGTGTGACACGCCGCTTTAACTTGATCTGCCTTTATAACAAGCGCGTCCGCATCACAGTCAACTAAGATCTCCCTCACTCGTTGAACGTGGCCCGATGTCTCCCCCTTCTTCCAAACACGCCGGTTTGTTCGGCTCCAATAATGGACATAACCGGTTGTTTGAGTCATCTCAAACGCGTCCTCATTCATAAAGGCAATCATCAGCACCTCTCCCGTCTCGTAGTCCTGCGTAGCGACCGGAATGAGGCCATTTTTGAATTTAAGTTTCACCATTGTTGATCCCTCGATGACGCGTCCCGATTGATCCGCGTTGCGTGTACATTGACCGTGCTTCTTGAAGGGTTTCGCCATCCGAGGTAATGGCGGCATTAACGACGCTGCCGACAACAAGGACGTGGTCTCCGGCTTCTCTGGTCCACATCACGGTACAGTCAACAAACGCCAAGCAGTCTTTAAGGATTGGCGAGCCTGTGCTCCCAAGATCGTACGCCGCCGACGCAAACTTTACAACTTTTCTGCCCGAGCTCTTGCCGAACACATCAACCAATTCAGCTTGATCGGTTCTGAGAATATTGACTGCAAAAGCGTTGCTTTTGACGATGAGCTCGTAGGTGTAGTGCAACGGATTCACTGCTACCATAATCAACGGCGGCACGAAGGACACCTGGGTGATCCAGCTTGCAACGAAGCCGCTCATGTTCCCCGCACAGCCGGCCGTTACAATCGCTATTGGGTTTATTAGTTTCCATAGCACAGTCTGCACGACATTCATAAGAGCATTCTCCTGTAGTCCGTTTTCCCTTATGTGTGGCGTAGGACGCGATCGATAATTTCCTGAACGTGTAGTGATTCTTGCTCACCGGTCTTCAGATTGCGCAGCGTAAGTTTTGACGTCTGCATTTCGCTCTTTCCGATAATGACAGCAAAATCGAAACCTGCGCTGTTGGCATACGTCAACTGCGCACGAACCGTTCGCCCCATAACGTCAACATCTGCGCAGACGTGTGCCCGCAACTCATCGGCGATGCGGAGCGCGTAGATGCGCGCGTCCTTGGTGGGGACGACCAGA
>DASPOC010000079.1:0-5589 GCA_035626195.1 Bathyarchaeia archaeon
CGCGATCCACAGATATGTTTCTCGGTGACTCAGGCACGCCCACGACGAAGCCGAGCGCGTCTGCACCCGCATCGACGGCTGCTTCGAGATCCTCCCTGTTCGTTATGCCACAGACCTTGACGCGCACTCGCCTCATGCTGCACTCACCAGCCTATTGACCGCTCGACGCACGTCCACAGCCCGCATGAGGGCAGACCCGACCAACAACGCGTCTGCGCCACATCGCTTGAGAAATAGGGCTTCTTCAGGGGTCTCGACGCCGCTCTCACTTACGACGACCCTCCCATCGGTGGGAACTTTTTCCAGGATATCCCTGGTAGTCCCAAGATCTACGGTTAGCGTCCTTAGATCCCGGTTGTTGATGCCGATAAGGTCTGCTTCAGTGGACAATGCCCGCTCAAATTCGGAATCCGTATGCGCCTCCAAGAGCACTTCAAGCCCGGCCATATGCGCGAACTCAATCGTGTCCTCAGCTCCGCGTGTGGAGTAGCCTCGGTCAAACAGCGCTTGTATCAGCAGGATAGCACTCGCGCCGACGTCTCTCGCGGCTTCGATCTGACAGGCGCTCACAATGAAGTCTTTCATAACGAGCGGGACCGATACGCAGCGTCGGACGGTGCGCAGCAACTGAGATGATCCCTCAAAAAATCGGGGTTCGGTCACCACGGAAATTCCGATAGCGCCTCCTGCTTGCATGTGCCTCACGATTGCGCCCGCGTCCACGTTGACCGGTCCCATCGTCGGGGACGCCACCTTAACCTCAGCAATGAGCGGAAGATACGCACTCCTGCGTATGCACTCACTCAAACGAAGCGTGGGGGCAGTTTCAACCGGCTTATCGCGCTCCGCGAACCGGGAGTAATACCCACCCGCAACAGTTTTGTGAGCGGTGCGACAGAGGATATCAAAAAAATCAGGCATGCGACCTCTCCAACTCGTCGAGCACTGAAACATTCCCTCCGGAGAGCTCGACGAGCGCTCTGAGTTTTCCAAAGGCTGCACCGCTTGCGATCGATTCGGCTGCCAGTTCGACACAATACTCCAGCTCATCGCCTAGACCGCTAACGAGGATCGCAGCCGCCGCGTTGGCGAGGGTGACGCCCATTCTTGGTTCTTGGACGCGGGGATTCGCATTGAGCAACGTGATCGTTAGACGAGCGCTCTGTCGCGGATCAGTCACGAGAAGTTGGCTCGGCTTGACCGCCTCAAGGGCAAAGTCTGTTGGACTCAGCTCGTGTTGGATAAGGCTCGTGCCCGTCACGCGTGCCACGACCGTCTTTCCAAAGAGCGAGATCTCATCAAGTCCGCCGATCCCGTGGACAACCATAGCCTCCTCGCACCCGAGGGCCATCAACGTCCTAGCGAGTGGTGTCACCCACGCCCGCTCAGCAACGCCGAGGAGGTGCGCTTGGGCGTTCGCCGGATTCACTAGTGGTCCGAGAAGGTTAAAAACTGTCCGCACGCCGATCTCTTGTCGCGTCTTCAGCACGGCGCGCATTGCCGGATGAAACCGAGGGGCGAACATGAAGCCGATGCCGATTGATTCGATGGCCTTTTGGACCTCTGGTGGCTCTTGAGACAAGTTCAGTCCGAGTTGTTCCAGCACGTCCGCACTGCCGCTATTGCTCGTAACGGAGCGATTTCCGTGCTTTGCAACGGTGACGCCAGCACCGGCCGCGACCAATGCCGCGACGGTGCTGACATTGAAGGTTTTTAAGCCGTCGCCTCCTGTGCCACATGTATCGACCATCCGCCCGTTGACGTTCGGGCGGATGATGTGACAGAACTCCTTCATGACCGACACAAAGGCAACGAGCTCCTCTATAGTTTCCCTTTTCATCGAAAGAGCGGTGAGGAACGCGCCGATCTGTGCCTCTGTCGCCGCGCCCGACAGCATCTCTAGCATGGCGGCGCGCGCTTCAAGAGTCGTCAAGTTCGCTCCGCTCACGACCTTCGCTATGCTGTCCCTGATCACGTTCTCCCCCCATTGAGAAAATTGGTGATGACGCGCTTGCCTGCTGCGGTCAAGATAGATTCAGGATGGAACTGGACTCCCTCTATCGGGTACGTGTCGTGGCGGACCCCCATGATCTCTCCATCGTCACACGCCTCGGCCGTTACCTCGAGGCACGGCGGGAGCGATGCGCGGTCCGCAACGAGGGAGTGGTAGCGGGTGGCGAAGAAAGGGTTCTCAATACCATCGTAGAGCCCTGAACCGCAGTGCCGGATGCGGCTTGCCTTGCCGTGCATCACGTGCTGCGCGGCTGTGATCTGACCGCCAAAGGCTGCGACGATTCCTTGATGGCCGAGGCACACCCCAAGAGTCGACGTTGTCGGGCTCAGATGCTCTAGGATGGCAGAACACACGCCGAAGAAGCGCTCTTCTATCGGTGTGCCCGGACCTGGCGAAAGGATGATCCGATCAGGATCGAGTGCCGTAGCCTCCTCGAGGGTCAACTGGTCATTTCGGTAAACAATCGGTGTTCCGCCTAATTCGCCTACGTGTTGAACGAGGTTGTACACAAATGAGTCGTAATTATCAATAACAAGAACCTTCATCGTACAGTGCCTCCTATGTTCTCGAGCACCTTCATTAACGCCCGAGCCTTGAGCTCCGTCTCCGTCCATTCGTTCTCAGGAACAGAGTCAGCAACGATGCCGCCTCCCGTCTGCAGGTGACACGTGCCCCCTTTTGCAAACAGCGCCCGTATAGTAATCGCAAAATCCATGTCGCCATTGTACGAAAAGTACCCGACCGCACCTGCGTACGGTCCACGCCGGACGGACTCAAGCTCTTCGATGATTTCCATAGCGCGAACTTTAGGCGCACCCGACACCGTGCCCGCCGGAAACGCCGCACGCAAGACGTCAAAGCAGCTCGCGCCATCGCGCAATTTCCCCGCAACCAACGAGACGATGTGCTGCACGTGGCTGTACCGCTGCACGTCCATGAACGCAGGAACGTGCACGCTACCGGCCTCGGCAACTCGGCCTACATCGTTCCGCGCCAGATCGACGAGCATCACGTGCTCCGCTAGCTCTTTCGGGTCGCTAAGAAGCTCTTCCGTAAGCTCAGCGTCTATTAGGGGGTCTCCCGTCATCGGACGACTGCCGGCTATGGGAAAGCTCTCGACCCTGTCATCGGTGAGTTTCACGAGGGTTTCGGGACTCGTCCCTATTATGGCGCGGTCCTGCATCTTCAGGTAGAACATGTACGGCGAGGGGTTCATCGCTCTAAGCGTGAGATACACACGTGCCAAATCGCCGGAAAATGCGAAGCTATAGCGTTTTGAGAGGACCGCCTGAAAAATGTCCCCAGCGGCGATGTACGCTTTCGCCTTCTCCACCATCGACGCGTACTTCGCCTTGCCGACGTTCAGGCGCGCATGCGCAATGGCAAAGTCGCCAAGCTCACAGGGCCTGCGCAAGAAGGCAGAGAGCTCTTCGTAACGGTTTTCTTCGAAATGGAAGTAGAACGCCTCACGGCGCATGTGGTCGAGAACTATCCCGTCGTCATAGATACCCATTTCGAGGTCGGGGAAGTCAAGATCATCGATGGCCGTTTGCGGCAGGCGCTCCCAATAGCGGATGGCGTCATAGGAGAGATACCCGACAGCCCCACCGAGGAATCCGTATCGATGCTGTGCGTGCCGCTTCAGGCTGATGTGGCTCTGAACGGCTTCTAAGGGGTCGCGCACGTGTTTCTGACGTTGATTGACTGTGGTGACGCCATCCTTGACGCTGACAACCGTGGTCGGATCAACTCCGACGTAGGAGTATTGGGCGGTGTTTCCCAGGCCGGTTCGCGATTCGAGCAGGAACGCATAATCGTGCCCTGCGCTCAGCTTGAAGAAAATTGACGCGGGTGAAACGTAAGGAATTCGGTGAAAACACACCTCACGAACAGGGGTTCGTGCGGTCAGATTGTCGGCGTCGCCAAAAACATTCACCCATAATCGCGCTCCAAGTTATGCTAAAAAGTATACATCAACGTACTATAAAAATCTTTTTAGTACATCAATATGCTTTACCAAATCCCGACCTTCTATAACCAGTTTCTTCATTTTCGGTGCGTCGTTCAATCATTGTCAAAGCACCACGCCCAGCGTGCGTTTTTTGGGGCAATCTTGATTTATCTGACAGAAATGGCCCGCTTGCCCTCTTGCAGCAACATCCAATCATCTCTTGTTTGTCGTGAAGTTGCTGTCCACGAACCGTGCAAGCGAGCGACCAAGGCCAGCACAAGTAAAAGAGCGGACCTGCACTCGAAACAAGCTTTTGCCGCCGAACAATTTCATAAGTGTCGCGCCGGCACCGTGACAACTGGCAACGAATTTCAGCTCACGGCCACCATCCCGGCCTACGTGCCGTCAACACTCCTCCACGCTGCCTATGGGGGCCTACCGAGCGATTTGGGCCATTTTGGCGCCTAGGAAGAGCTCAAACCCCCGTGAAAGCACTTATTCTTGAACGTTGAGTTATTCGAGAGGTGATCAATCGTGCGCTACTTGGTATATCTCGAGATTCCTGCCGAAGTGGGCAATCGCTTAGACTTCGAAGAAGGGGGACCTGGACCAATCATCGGATATGTCATGGGTTCGCGCCAGAGGCGTCGTACACGCAGGCCGGCGTGCGCAGTGTTTTCATAGTGGTCGACCTGAATGAGGCACAAATGACGGAGCTCATGCTCATTGTGTCGAAAAAGTTTGGCACGTACCCAGAGTTCACGCCCATCATTCCCCTGGCGGCGACGCCTGGCATTGCTGCGAAGGCGATAGAAGAGGCGAAAAAGGCACCCTAGATCGGTGACTTGTTCTCATCTTTTTTAACTCTCGCATAGCGGAAACAACTTCGCGCGACTTGGAGCGGCGACCGTGTATGACGACGTGGTAACGAACAGCACGCTAATCACCGTCACTCGGCGCAGTTGTGTAGTTGTGGTGTAGCATTCCGCCCCGTCGCGAGAAGCCACTGCGAGCAAACTCAAGGCCAGGCTCCGAACGCACACGTGCGTCCGTTGGCAGCGTGACGTCGCGTTCGGTGCGGCCTGATAAAAAGAAGCGTGCCGTTGCGTGCTGATCTGACGTGGTCGTGACTGCTACGGCAGAGACGGTCACGTCTTCCACACGTGGCTCAGCGAAAACCTACCGCGCGTCGCTCGGTCCAGTTCTTCAGTGAATTCAAGGGCTAACTTGAGAAACTCAGCTCGCACGAACGTTTCAGAGAACGTGGGATCAGCATCGTGCACCAAGCGCGCGAGCACAAACGAAACGAGACTCGGCTCCAGGTACAGGTGTTCATATCTTCGTGCAACGTCATCGACCGCCCGCTGCAACAGCTCACGGAGGCGCTCCTGTTCAGCCGCAGCACCAAAGTCAATTGATTCGGCATACGCTTCGTTCGACGCGCTTGCTCGCACTACCCTTACCTCAAAACCGCTGGTTCGTCAATCAGCTTAAGCTTTGTGATTTGATCGCGTTTTCTGGAGCTTGGATGCTAGCAGCCCTTTCACGCGTCCTTGTCGTTGCACCGTATGCGCGTCAGGCGCACCAGCCGAAAACCAAACAAAACACACGCAACTGCGTCTGC
>DASPOC010000080.1:0-20355 GCA_035626195.1 Bathyarchaeia archaeon
AATCCGAAAAAGGGCGCCGTCAAGGATCGGAGGACGAATGGGGCGACCCGAGAAATCAAAAGCCAGGGAGATGAAACCTCCCCCGCACGTGCTCTTCCCTATCGGTAATGCGGGCGGGCGGGACCGATCACTTCGAAGGGCCGCGGGCTCTTCAAAAGCGGGTGCGGAACGCGCCTCGGAAATCGACGTGCAGTACCTCGGCATAATCGACGTTGACGTAGGCGTGCGCCGCTGTCCAACGTGCTTGAAAGCAACCCACCAAACGCGCTGCGAATGCGGAGCGTTCACAGAGCCTGTCACGTTCTGTCCAGCGTGTTCGCGCGATCTGCGCAACGGTACCACGTGTCCAAAGTGCCACAGACAGGGAGTCAGTCATCGCATCCAGTCCATCGACCTTCGAAAAGTCTACCAGCAGGCACTCATTCGCCTTGACGAGACCGCAAGATTTGACAGATTTAAAGGCGTTTTAGGGCTGATATCCAAGAATAAGACGCCTGAGCCTATAGAAAAAGGCGTGTTGCGCGCAAAACACGAAATCTTTGTGTTCAAAGACGGGACCTGCAGATACGATTTGACCGATCTGCCCACGACACACTTCACGCCACGGGAGATCTCAGTTCCGACGAGCAAGCTTCGCGACTTGGGATATGACGTGACGGACGATGACGACGTCGTCGAACTTGCGCCACAAGACATCATCCTCTCCCACGACTGCGGGGAGTGGCTTGTCCGCGTGTCTAACTTCATCGACGATCTGCTCGTGAAGTACTACAGACAGCCCCCTTACTATGAAGCAAAAACGAAAGAGGATCTCATCGGCTCATTGGTAATCGGACTAGCGCCGCATACAAGCGCCGGCGTACTAGGTCGCGTCATTGGTTTTACCCCTGCTTCGGCAGGCTTCGCTCACCCGTTCTTCCACGCCTCAAAGCGACGAAACTGTGACGGCGATGAAGACTGCGTCATGCTTCTTCTCGACGGGCTCTTGAACTTCTCGTTGTCGTATCTTCCTGATCGTCGCGGGGGCAAAATGGACGCCCCGCTGGTATTGACCACACGGATCGACCCGAAGGAGATCGACGCCGAGGCGCACAACCTCGACATAATCGACCGGTACCCGCTCGAGTTCTACCGCGCAACGCTGGTCTTTGAAGACCCGAAGCGCGTTCGCATTGCAACCGTGGCGTCTCGGTTGGGCACCGACGCCGAGTACACCGGCTTTGAGTTTACCCATCAATCCTCGTCGATCTCGCTCGGTCCCCTGAACAGCACCTACAAGGTGCTCGAATCGATGATGGATAAGATGGAGACCCAGCTTGAGCTCGCTCGTCGTATACGGGCAGTAGACCAGCGCGACGTCGCAGAGCGCGTTATCAAGACGCACTTCCTTCCCGACCTGATTGGCAATCTCCGCGCATTCTCACGCCAGAAGGTGCGATGCGTGAAATGCAATTATAAGGTGCGGCGGCCCCCGATTAGCGGCAACTGTCCAAAATGCGGTGGGAAGATTGTGCTCACCGTTCACGAAGGCACGGTGACAAAGTATATGGCACGCTCCATCCAGATTGCCAACGAATATGGCGTCTCCAAGTACACGCGTCAACGGCTTATGCTCCTTGAGATGTCGGTCAACTCTCTGTTTGAGAGCGATGCCTCAAAACAGATGGGTCTGGTCGACTTCATGTAGCAGCACTGTGGGTACTGTGTGTACTCTCGCAACGCGCAGGTCTCTTTGGCGCACAATTCCGTGTCAAAACAGCTGTCTAACGTCTCAGATCACAACGAGTAGATAAGTATGGTGGACATTCCCAAACTGGTGCTAAACACCGGTCTCCAATTCTTGCGCTCGCCAGCGGGCCCCATTGACTGGAGGCAGGTCGCACAAAACGCTGCAAATGTCGGCGACGCCGAAAGGAGGACCTACGAAGAGAAACGACGGCTTCTGCCAACCTATGAAACCTTCGTGCGCGAGCCAACGCCTCAAATCATCGAGTTAACAGGGCTTCACGCCCCGGGCGTCCGCGAAGTACGGGTCTTTGACCGATATGACTGGATCACAACGAACATCACGGCGTTTGAAGACCAGCTCGCCCCGCTAGAGAACGCGCTCAGGACCCAAGAGAGGGGTTCGCTCATAAGCAAAGGCGTATACAAGTCGAATCAGGTCATCTCGACGGTCGGTCTCGGACTTCTCCTTGGGTACCTTGCAAAGAAAGTGCTCGGCCAGTACGACCCGAGCCTTTTCGGCCGCGAAATTGTGAGTGGGCAGATCTATTTTGTGGAGCCTAACATCGAAATGGTCGAGCGCCAACTTTCGTTTTCAAGAGATGACTTTCGCCGGTGGATCGCCGTCCATGAAGTCACCCACGCCGTCGTCTTCGAGTCAGTGCCGTGGCTCAAGGACCACCTAAATCAGCTTCTCAAACGGTACTTAGAGGCAACCAACGACGGGCTCACATCAGACGGGCTTCAGTCGCGGGCGCGCGCCGTGGCGAGCCATTACGCGCAGCGGAGACAGCTTTCGCTTATGCACGCGGCCCTCTCCCGCGAGCAGATAGAACTCATCAATCAGATTCAAGCCCTGATGAGCGTGATTGAGGGCTATTCGGATTTTGTCATGGACAGGATCGGCAAAGAGATGCTGGCCACGTACGAGTACATGAAGCGTCAGTTTGAACTTCGTAGAAGGCGCAAAAGCGGGAGAGAGATGCTCTTTGAGCGCGCAACGGGACTCGGCTTGAAGATGGAGCAGTACGTTCTTGGAGAGCGATTCGTTTCGCACATCGCAGCGAGTCGGGGGATCGACTTCGTTAACAGGGTGTGGCGCTCTCCGCACGATGTGCCGACGCTCGATGAGGTGGCCCAGCCTGAAAAATGGATCACGCGTCAAGAAAACGCGACATAGGAGATCTGAACCGAAACGCGACGGTGGTTATAGGTGAACGAGTACAGGGCGTTCGGCCCCTTCCAGATCGTCAAGGCGTTCGTGACCCGAGCGGAACTTTTCCCGCTTTGCATAGAAATCCGCACGTTCGATAAGTCCACGAAGAGTCTCACTTACCATGAATTTTCACCGAATATGCCGACGTAGCTATAACGGATAAGCGCGCGGCAAGAGCGCCGTGAAAGTAACGGTACTCACGTCTGTTATGATCCTCCGCCTGACTCGCTAAAGGCGCGAGGAGGACATTCTGTTGTCCTCGTCCGCTCACCATCTCACAACCCTAATGAAAGGAATTTTTACGCCTCTGGAGCTTCTTAATTAGCGCCATTCGCGCGGAGCGGAGAATACCTCCACGTTGAGCAGGATAACGTTAAATAGCATGCAACGTGACCATTTAACGAGTGGCGTGCCTCACAAACTACCGTCAAAGGATTTGCTGCAGTGGGATCAGACGCTCTTTAAAGATGAGCGCTATTTTGAATTAGACTACATTCCAGAGCATTTCTCTCATCGAGATACGCAGATGCGCGCGCTCAAGATCGCCGCGCGACCAGCGCTGCGGGGTGCGCGGCCAATCAACTGTTTGTGTTCGGGGCCACACGGCACCGGAAAGACCACGGCAGTACTGAAGGTATTCGAAGAGATCGAAAACTACACCGGCAGCGTCGTGCCGGTCTACGTAAACTGCCAGATCGATGCGACTCGGTTTGCGATATTCTCAGAGATTTACAAGAGGCTCTTCAAGTATACGCCGCCCGACTCGGGGGTTTCATTCAAGCGCGTCTTCAAGAAGATTACCAAATACCTCATCGATCAGGAGAAGGTGCTTATTGTCGCGCTCGATGATATCAACTATCTATTCTATGAGAACACGGTGAACAAAGTCTTGTATGCGCTCCTGCGGGCTCACGAGGTGTCAGCGGAGGTTAAGGTGGGGGTCATCGCAATATCAAGCGACCTGTCCGTCGAGATGTCGAAGGCGCTCGATCCCCGCGTGATGTCGGTCTTTCTTCCTGAGGAGATATACTTCCCGCTGTACAACCGTGACGAGGTGCGCGACATACTGGAAGACCGCGTGCGGCACGGATTCTATGCAAACGTGGTGCCGGACGACGTGCTCAATATGGTCATTGATCTGGTGGAGGAGTCAAGTGACCTGCGAGTCGGGATCGACCTTTTAAGAAAAACAGGACTGCGGGCGGAGATAAGCGCACGGAAATATATCTCCGCAGATGACGTGGTGCACTCATACGAAAAATCGCGTCTCGTGCACCTCACGTACTCTATACACTCGTTGCGCGAGGAGGAGCGAGACCTTCTCAAACTGATCGCAGAGCAGGAGGCAAAGATAAAGGCTGGGGACCTCTACAAGAAGTTCAACGAAGAGACGCATCTCGGGTACACGCGATTTTACGACATTATCTCAAAGCTTGATTCGATTCGACTCATTAATACTGATTTCACAGGGAGAGGAACGCGCGGGCGAACGCGAGAGATTCAGCTCAGGTACGAGCCAGAGGATGTTCTCAGCGTGCTTGCAGGGACGGATACGTAATGCCCGCTGCACGTGATGAGAGAATCGACACGCTCATCAAAGAGGTTCGCGAGCTCAAGAGCGATATCAAAGAGCTTTGCATGCTCGTCACATATGAACTCTTGCAAAAAGAGCAGCAGCGATCACGCGGCACGTTTAACGGTACGCTCCTCTCGTTCACCAAACAAGCGCTCAAGGCGGCCGTCGAGCAGCTTGCTGACCTAGAGAGCAAAACCGACAATCGGGCCCGAGACAAGCCACGACCGACCAAAGTGCCGGTCAAATTGCGCAAGGACGTGCGAAAGCCAATGGCAGATGTCGACAAGGAGATCGCAATTCTGAAAAATGACATGGCCACGAGCTTGCGGAACGCCGCGAAAGACATTGAAGACGAGCACCGAGAAGACGAGAGGGAGGACACGGAGTAACCAATGTTGCTTGCGCTCTTCGGCGAGCACGAAGCGGACGATGAAGCGGACAAGGAGCCTACCTGGCAGGAATTTGAGGAACAAATTCGCGACGTACTCGAGTGCGCCGGCTTCTCAACGGATTTTAGGAAGGTCTTCGTGGCAGCCGGAAGGCGCCACGAAATCGACGTAGTCGCTCACCGCTTCGATACCACTATGCTCATCGATGCTAAGCGATACGGTAAAGCTCGGCTCCGAAGCTCATCCATCAGGGCACAAGCGCGAAAACACCTCGCGCGTTGCTACGAGTTCGACCGGGAGTTTTCCGTCAGTAGCGTGCCCGTCATCGTAAGCTGGATAGACGACGCGCTTCTCAGTGAGGGTGGTTGCTTCATTGTTCCGTTCGACAAGCTTGAGGATTTTGTCGTTCACCTTGAACGTTACGTCGATTCGATTACCGAGCTCAACGCGCGTGATTCCATAATCGACAACATCAATGAAAACGGCATCTTTTGATCGATGCCATTCATAAAGGCAATATTTTAAGCCTCATAAACCCATCTCTATTATGAAACTGACGACACCGAGCGTGAATTCTAGAACGCGAATAACGGAGCGAAGAAGGTGAGGGATATCGATGAAAGCGTGCATTATGTGCGGTGGCGCTGGCACGAGGCTCAGACCGTTGACCTTCGAGCGGCCTAAGCCGAGCATCCCCCTTCTTAACAAACCGTCCGTCGGCCACCTCGTCGACCATCTTTCAGCAAACGGCTTTAATGATATCGTCATCACACTCGGGTATCTGGGTCGTAATATTGAGGGGTACCTCGAAGACGGTGCAAAATTTGGGGTGGAGATACGCTATATTCGTGAGAGAAAGAAACTCGGCACGGCAGGGAGCGTCAAGAACGCTGAGAACGCCCTTAACGGCGGACCGTTTCTCGTCGTCGGGGGGGATCACGTGATGGACTTTAACCTTCGTGAGTTTTATCAATTCCACCGAAAGAACGATAGCATGCTCACAGTAGGGGTGATGTCCATCGACGACCCACGAGAATACGGCATCCTTGACATCGACGTTAACAATCGCGTCCATCGATTTAGGGAAAAGCCGAGCTCAGGCGAGATATTCAGCAACCTGGCAAGCACGGGGATTTACATGTGCGATCCGGAGATCTTCAATCACATCCCCAAGGAGCGATTTGACTTTGCCAAGGATCTTTTCCCAAAACTGTTGAGCTCACACGACCCCATATCGGCGTGGATGGCACGCGGCCACTGGAACGACATCGGAAACGCGACAGCGTATCGGCAAGCCTCGAGGTGGCTGCTCGACAATCTGCGCGGAACAGAGATCGCCGGGCGCTTCAATATCAAAGACGCGCGCTTGAACGGCCCCGCGACAATCGGAACCGACGTTTGTGTTGGCTCAAATTCAGCCATCGTTGGCCCCGTCGTGATCGGCGCGAACACAACGGTTGGCGACAACGTTCTGATCAGCCCTTACACGACCATAGGCTCCGACTGCGACATCGCCGATGATACGTCTGTGCTCTCTGGTATCGTCTACGATAATGTGAAGATCGGCGCCCACACGTCCGTCTCGGGTTCCGTCGTCGACAACGGTACGAGGATAGGAGATCACTGTGTCCTTGAGAACAACACCGTTATCGGCCCGCGCGTTACCGTGAACGATTTCGTCACGGTGCACTCGGGCGTCTCTATCTGGCCTGATGTCGTCATAGACGGTGGCGACGTGTACAAGGACGCGTTGAATCCCGCCTACGACACGCATAAGGGCGGATCGTAACGAGAGACTGCGCGCCTGCCGAACGGAGCAAAGGTGGAATGGAAAAATGCTCGATATACAAAACTTGCACGTAGCCGTTGATGGCAAGAGCATACTAAAGGGATTGGACCTCAACATCAACGAAGGAGAGACTCACGCGCTTTTCGGTCAAAACGGCTCCGGGAAAACCACGCTTGTGCTGACCATTATGGGATTCCCGGGCTACCGCGTAACCGAGGGGCGGATCACGTTTAAAAAGAAAGACATTACTCATTTGCCCATTAACGAGCGGGCACGCCTCGGGATTGGACTCTCGTTTCAACACCCACCAGCTATCCACGGGGTGAAGCTGAAGGACCTGACCGAGATTGCCGCGCAACACGGCAACCGCGCCTTTAAGACCGAAGAAGTTGCCGAGACCATCCATATCCCTCTGGATTTTCTCACGCGTGACGTCAATCTCGGGTTCTCGGGCGGAGAGGTGAAGCGCACGGAGTTGTTGCAGCTCCTCGCGCAAAACCCCGACCTCGTGCTGCTCGACGAGCCAGATTCCGGCGTCGACCTCGAAAATATTGCGCTCGTCGGAGAGACGATCAACAAGCTGCTTGACAGAGACAAGCGCTCGCGCGAGCGACATAAGGCGGGGCTCATCATCACACACGCCGGAGGCATCTTGAAGATCGTGCAGGCTGACAAGGCGCACGTGCTCGTAGACGGTCAGATAGCGTGTTCCGGCAACCCGAGTGAACTCCTCAACGATATCTGCGAGCTCGGTTATGAGGAGTGTGTAAGATGTCCAAGGTAGATGAACTGACTGCACGCGCCGAAAAGGCGCGCGAGAAGAAGGCGGCTTACGGTCCCGACATACCGCTTGAGAGCTACACGTCGAAGGCCCCGGCCCACGAGAAAGTGCAGACGCTTAAGATGCTCCCCACAAATTACCAGAATCAGTCGCTCGGCGTCGGAGTCGATGCGAGTGAGGATGAGCGATCGGGCTCGTTTTTTCAGCTCGATACGAGCGTCGTCTACTCCAAGACATCGGCACCGAACGTCGAAGTGCTCAGTGTGACCGAAGCGCTCGACAAGTACGACTGGCTCAAGGATTACTGGTGGAAAGCCGTTGCGGTTGACGCTGACAAGTACACCGCTCAGGCGGCTCTTGAGTTCAGCAACGGCTACTTCATCAGGGCAAAGGCGGGCGCGAAGACTATCCTGCCAATTCAGGCGTGCATGTTTCTGGCCCAAGAGAGCCTGTCACAAAACGTGCACAACATCATCATTGCTGAGAAGGGCTCGGAACTGCACATAATAACAGGCTGCAGAACCGCAGACGAACTCTCCCACGGCATTCACGTAGGAGTTTCTGAGTTCTTCATCAAGGAGGGCGCCACTTGCTCCTTCACGATGATACATAATTGGAGCCCTGAAGTGGCCGTTCGCCCGAGGAGCGGCTCCATCATCGAGAGAGATGCTACGTTTATCAGCAACTACGTCTGCCTGAAGCCCGTTAAAAGCCTGCAGATGTACCCCGTGTTCCGCTGCGTCGGCGCGAACGCCACCGCATTATCGTATTCACTGCTGTACGCGACAGAGGGCTCCCATATGGACGTCGGAGCGCGAGTGATCATGGAAGCGGAGCAATGCAAGTCAGATGTCATATCACGGGCCATCACGAACGGCGGTGAGATCATCTCGCGCGGAAACCTGACCGCGCTCCACCGTGACGTCAAAGGACATCTCGAATGCCGCGGACTGATACTGGGTGACCACGGGAGGATTTTTGCCGTCCCTGAACTCGACGGAGCCGTTCCAGATGTTGATATGTCCCATGAAGCCGCAGTTGGAAAAATCGCTGAAGAGGAGATCACCTACCTCATGACGCGTGGGCTCAGCGAAGATGAGGCCACCTCTGCCATCGTTCGCGGCTTCTTGGACATCGAGATCAAAGGCGTGCCGCCGGCGTTACAAGAAGAGATGCGGCGCGCGGTGCATACGACTGAGGGCATCGGCCTCTAGCGTGCCTCCAACCGCAAAAAAAAGAACAAGGACGCCGTCGATAGCAGCTTCCTGGCAGCTGCACGGCTATTCCTTCAAATTGACGTAATAGAGCATGCGCCGGTCGATCCGTTTGATCCAGCGCGCCTGATAAATAGAGACGTAGAGCGTGTTGTTGCCGACGCGGATGGAGATATCAGTCTCTTTAGGCGGGCTTATAGACGTAGGAAGAATAAGCGCGCCCGAACACGTCGTCGTGACTCTAAAATCCTTTCGTTGCTCTTTGATATACGAGGCAACGACTTCGTCAACTTCGATATCTTCTAGAATCATCCTTAGTTCAATCTAGGATGTTTATCGAATATGAATATTTATCCATCGACCGATTGCCACAGTTCTACGTGCCGTTCGCCGGCCGCCGCATCGCTTGGCCACGAGTCAGGCTCGTGTGAGGCCATTTGAGTAACTTAATAAACCTCTTCTGACTCACTGTAAATAATGATTGGCAGCTACGTGACCAGTTGCTTGGCTTGCACGATACGGAGCAACCTCGTGCTGATGGTGGAGCAAGAAGGCGGGTACTGGGCCGGTCGATGGATACTCCCAGGGGGCAAGCTGGAGCTTGGCGAGGGCCTGGAAGACTGTGCCGCACGTGAATGTTACGAGGAAACGCACGTGAAAGTCGCTATCTCTCGGCAGGTAAAGGCGTACGCATCGTATGACCCCAACACCGAGTGGGACAAACAAGTGCTGCTTATTTGTTTCGAAGCTGAGTATTTGAGCGGATTTCCACACGTGGGGCACGGCGTAACCGGCGCGAAATGGATCGAAATCGACAAAATCAAGGAGATGAATTGGCGCAACCGCACCGTGCCCGATATCATCCTCCGGATGATTGCTGACACGTTAGAATCCAGCGACGGCTAACGCATCTAGCCTCATTACGGAGCGATTTTGTGTCTCTAATTCGCGCTTAATCAGGAGCTATTACCATCGCCGCACGAGGGCGGGACGGAGACGGGTTTTCGATTCGACAGGTCACAGCTTACCAAGCTTGCCACGAAGAGCTCTCGAGGGTACAAATCGACTGAATCTTACTACTTCTTGATTGCTTTTATGAATTCTTCAATGGGTATCGCAGGCATGCTTATTATCTGGACGGTTCCGCGGGCTCCGAGCTCGACTGAGGCTTTTATTATGGTCTCGTTATCAGGCGCTTCCACAAGGTTCACAAAGTCGTACGGCCCCACGACGGCGTGTTGAGATATAACCTTGACTTGCATCGCTTCCATCTCTCGGTCGACTTCCTGGATGCGATTGGGTCGCTCCCTTACCGTCTTCCTGCCTTCAGTAGTGAGCTTAGATAAAAGGATGTACTTCGGCATCAAACCACCTCCTATGCAAGTTTCGTGTGAATGGACTTCTTTCTTTCCCACAAATAGTTTGCAACGTGATCATTCTCAGCTAATGCACGGAGATCAAGTTCCTGAGTAGGCAAAAACAGGCTCCAGACTCGCTTCTTCGAGAATCTAGGCACAATGTCCGTGCGGCTGATGCGGCTGGATCTGCACGTTTGCAGGACAGACGGCCGTGTCTCAAATTATCGGCTATCACAGTTCCACGAGCTCATACGAGCTTGTTCCAAGTCCGATCTCTTCCCCATACGTGATTTGTATCGATCCCTGTGTCTCGCCCCATACGCCCTTGAACTTGTCCTGCCCAGGCTGCAGATTGTTGACAAGGCGAGTGCCTTGCAAGCCCTGCTGCTTATTGACCAAATCCAAGCTCGCAGCGTCAATGGCCACGGGATCGGTGGAGGCGAGAATCCCGACGTCGGGCACTATCGGCGCGTCACTCCAAGGAACGCAATCGCAATCAGGCGTAATCTGCAATAAGAAATTAAGGTACCCGACGCCCCGCTTGCCCACGGTCGCGCCAAAGGCGTATTCGGTCAGCATCTCCATAAACTGTGGGAGATCATTCTTCCAGTCGAATCCGATGGATGAGGTTGTGCACGCCATCATGCACTCGCCGCAGCCCACGCACAGATCGCGATTGATGCGCGACACTCCTTCTTCAATCGTAATGGCAGAGCGCGGGCATATCTCCACGCATACGCCGCATGCTGAGCACCCCCCCTCATTGACAATCGGACTCATGCCTTTGTGTATGTCCATCTTTCCCGCGCTCGGAGCACATCCCATCGCCAGATTCTTTATCGCGCCCCCGAATCCAGCTAGTGCGTGTGCCTTGAAGTGCGTCATTACGATCATGCTCTGGGCCGAGACAACGTCACCTGCAATTTTGACCGTTTTGAAGTGCTTCTTGTCGATTCGAACGTCCCGGTAATCGTCGCTGACGAGACCGTCAGAGATGATAACGGGTGCCCCTAACACCGCGTAGTCGAACCCGTGCTCGAGCGCGGTGGCGAGGTGGTCAACCGCGTTTTGCCGACTTCCAGAATAGAGCGTGTTTGTGTCGGTAACAAACGGCTTTCCGCCGCTCGCTTTGACCCTCTCAACGACTTGCCGGACGAACTCTGGCCGAAGGTGTGAATCGTTGCCGCGCTCGCCGACGTGGAGCTTTATAGCAGTTAGCGCGTCAGCTTCGATCAGCGTGCCAAATTGCGCTTCATCGAAGAGCTTTCCAACTCGAGTGACCGCGCTTTCATCGACGCTCCCAGCCTTCAGGCGCGCAAAATATACCGTGCTTGTCATTCTTCTCCCTCGGTTGCTTGCATAGTCCCACGATGTAACGTGTCGCCGTGATCTGCAACAGTGCTAACGTTTACACTCGTTCTCGTCCTAGTGGCTCACTCCGGGGTGAAAACGAAGCACCGCCGCTCTATTTGAAGTGTGACTAGTCAGCCTTGATCTCGCACAAGCGCCGTCCATTCGCCTATCTTGTCCAGCTTCTTCTTAAGTGGGAGCGGGTTATGGATGGCCGTCGCCCACACGACGTGCACGCTTTCCAGCGTTTCGCCAACCTCTTTGCTGAGCGGCTCTGCATCTCGCCCAAAAACAACGGCTACGGGAGTGCTGCGTGACAGCGCAGCAATCGTCGCTAGGTATTGCAAGCCGGAGTCCTTGTGAATGAAGCCAAACGTGAGGTCGACGTCGAGTGTTCCCTCGGCGATCTGGTCGATGCACTTGTCGATGTTCATGTACGACTCGATGTACGCTTTCTTGGGATCGGCGACTTTCATCAAGTTGACAGCGCTCGGCGTTCCTGCACATATCACCTCAAACCCCTGCGCTTTCAACGTGTTCCCGATGTATAGCGCGAGTCCGGTTTGCACAGGAACCTCAGGACACCCCAATAGGAGTAACGCCTTCATCTATTGCTACATGAGTGTCGACCTCGTGTATTATTCTTTTGCAGCGTAAAAAAAAGCCGTCTACCGTTTTCATCTTCAACTGCTTGCGCTGGAATTGATTGTAGCGGAGAGATGATTAGAAACGTTGAAGCGTAATAGCGTTCCTGTAGCGACGTAATGGATGCTGAGCCACCCCGACGAAAAGCGCACGAGAGGATGGTACGGGTTTTTGAGAGCGTCGAGCTGATACTGTACGCGGTAGTCGGGGTATTGCTCGTTGTCATCGCTCTTGTCGCACTCGCCGGAGAGGTCGACAACATCGTCAGCTACTTCGTCACCGATACCCCGATAATCGGACTCAACCTTCTTATCGCCGCGATAATCGCGCTCGAGCTGCTGATGACGGTCGTCGGCTATATGAAGACTCGATCCATTAATTTGGGGCTGCTTCTCGGCGCCGGTCTCACGGCGATGATACGGGACATCATCGTCTTCGGCTATCAGCCCACCGACTTACGAGACTTTGCGGTCATCTTACTTGCGACTGCCACTCTCGTTGCAGCGCTCTACTTTGTGGGCGACAAAACGATTCACACGTAGTTGCATGCTCGTTGTGTCTACGCTTTCGACCGCTTTTTACGCTGTTCGTGCGACGTCGACAAGTAGCCGCCTCATTCTTCCTACACTTCTGGCGCCGACATCAAACGCTTTCTGGATCGTGTTTGCTGTCTCTTGTTCTTACACATCTGTGTCGTTGTGGAAGCTGTTGGATCTTCTTTGAATGACTTCGTGGCGAAAGTGCTCGTAAGCGATCTTGCAAGCCGACGATGCCAGCAGGGAGAAAAACTTGTGTGGTCTCTCGCTTTTTTACTTCCGCCAACACAACGAACGTTTCTCCTTGCGGGCAGTGGTGTAGCAAACTACCGGGGTCATGTCTGTCGCTCCGGCCCCCTTTTGATACTATGATACGCGTGGGAGGTATCATCAGCGCGAATGTCTAATATCGAGCACATGGGTTTGACGGAAAAAGGCGTCTCTTACTGCGCCTGAAGCATTCAACGGCCTTGTTTTTTGTCATACAATAGGGCAATAGGATTATAACCGCTCCCGCTTGACCGGGTGGCTATGACAAAGGCAGACGAGGCAGTTGCCCTCTTTCAGCAGAGGTTCACCTGTTCACAGGCCGTGCTTTCGGTCTTTGCAAAGGACTTTGGGCTCGACCGAGATACGGCACTTCGGGTCTCGCAGGGATTTGGTGCCGGGATCGCGCAGGGATGATATCTGCGGGGCTCTCTCTGACGCGATCACAGTGATCGGACGCAGTACGGCGACATAAGCGCCGATGACAACGCAGCGAAAGAAAAAACCTACGCGGTGGTCGGTAAGTTTCTCCAGGAATTCAAAGCGCGCAACGGCTCGGTAACCTGCACGGGCGTGCCCGGGTAGAACCCTTCAAACCCGCAACAGGTTGCTGAGGCGAAGAAGAACAAGGTCGTGATAGCGCGGTGTCCGGCGTTTTTCCGGGATGCCGTGAAACTCGTTGAAAAAGCAGTTTGATTTTCCGGGGCTGGTGAGCGTAATCTCTGCGACCTTTAACAGCCCCGTTCGCCTTCCGGAGAGAGCATCACTGAGCGGCCCCGTACACGCAAAAGAAGACACCGTTCAACTTGCATTCGGCCCAAATCGGACAAGAGGGGCACACACATCCCTTTTTTTCAAGGGTCTTTTCGCTTTTACCTCGCGTGCAGAACAGTCCGCCCGTAAGACTGCTCCGATTGTACGTCGGACAGCGCTCTGTGTAGCACAAGCAATTCGTGTAGTTCGCATTCGTGTTTTCTACCCGCGGACGGCTCCTTTTTAACATGGACCTCTATCAGTTCTTGTATTCTTTACAAACTTAACTATTTCACAATGACCGACGCGAAAGACTGAAGCCGGCTCCGCATCATGACTCAGTGCGTTTGCGTGTGAGTGAGTCTATGAACGCCCAGCAGCAGGCTGCAGAATAGCAACCCGGGCCACGGAAAATCAAAGCTACACATCTTAGAACGCCTACGTAGTGCCCGTCGCTCGCAAAAAAAGGCGAGTGCGGCTATTTTGAGGTGAACAATGGAAGATAATCATGAAGGACTCAAGACACTTATTGCGGTCCTTGCTGGCTACGATAGCATTAAGAAGAACAACGATCTCGTTCACGTATTACACGAACTGTACGATAACGTCGACGATCGAGAGACGTTGAAAAAATTCCATTTTCTTTTCACGGGCGGCACATTCAACCGCGTCGTGTTGGGAAAAGCGCATCCAGACGCGTTACAGAGCGAACGGTTGCATACGATGAGGGACGACGTGCGAGAGTTCCTATTGCAGGAGTGCGGCGTCACCGTTCTCCCTGATCGAAAGAACTGCGGCGTGACGATTCTTGCAAACACGATAGTGGAGCGCCAGTGCAGCATCGTATGGTCGTTCTTGAGCCCGGTTACCACCCACTGGCTGAGCCCTGAGTATCGTGCGCTGAATCGACTCAGCGACCTTTGGGACGTTAAACGCCTCGTGAACGCTGGTTCGGTAACAGACTGGTTCAGGAATGAAGCTGCGCGAGACACCAAAAGAAACCCCCAGAAGGCGCCGAAATCGCCGCTCAAGTTACGTCTGGGCTCGCGCGAATCCGATGGCGCGTGGCCTGTCGCGGCACGAAGAGGCGGAAACACGTACGACGGAGTGAGCGTACCCCCTCGCGCCCGTGACGCGGCGTTTTATACTCGGTTTGAAGACCAAACGATCGCGCTAATCGCCCACGACGAGATGAAACAGCGCATGACCGATTTTGCCATCCAGTATGAGGACGAACTTTGTAGGTTCAATCGTGTCTTGACAACTGGCCGTACGGGTGAAGACGTCGAAAACGCTTGCAGAACGCTGCGAGACGAAGGGACCATCAGGCGATACCTGACAGGGCCCAAGGGCGGCGATATAGAGATCGCGACAGAGATTCTGTTCGATCGATGTCACGTTGTGGTTTTCTTTATCGATCCATTGCGCCCTCACGCACACATTGACGACATAATGGTGGTTTTCGCAGCATGCATGGCCGAGATTGAGGGCAATGATGTGAGGCTCCTCACCAATGAATTGCACGCACGAGAATGGATGGAGGAGGCCGTTCGACGTCAGAGATGATCGCGCGTTCTAGCCACGTTCGCAGCAGACTCGGCTGGTGGATGACCTACGACCCAGCGCTTGGGTTTTCACGAGAATACGCGTGAGGCACGAGCGAAGCGTGGGCGGGCAGCCATGAGCGTACCTAATGCACGGCGATTCGATGCAAAACCTCGAACTGTAGTCTGAGAAGAAGTATTTAAATAAGCCATGCCAAACTTCGATTGCGCTTTGCACAAGTCCGAGTCAAAAACATAATGCCCGGCCCAGTTATTCACATTGGAGTCGCCCTCGCGGCGTTGCTGGTTTATTTTGATGACCGCCATCGGAAGTACGTTCTTCTGTTGCTGCCTTTCGCGATGCTTCCCGATCTCGATCATTTCGCCCCGTTTTACGCAGGCCGAGATATCTTACATAACGTGTTTTTGCTCGTGCCTCCACTGGCCATCGCGCTCTACGGGCTGAAGACAAAAAACAATCTTCTATACAGCGTCGCGTTGATGGCAGGCTTTTTGCTGTTTTCACACTTCGTGCTTGACTTCTTTAATGGCGGGGAAGCACTGTTTTATCCGCTACGAACAACGTGGTACGGTTTCACGAACACGTGGCAAGTAGCTCACGGCGCTGTCGCTCTGCTTCCTGAGCCACTGAGGGGGGTGCCGAGCGTGGCGTTCGGCGGTTTCGCTAGGCCGGAGGCAGCTCACCCTGCTGTCGCTCTCCTTCCAGAGCCACTGAGGGGGGTGCCAAGCGAGGCGTACGGCATTACGCTGACCTTTGTTGCCTTGGCCGTAATTCTCTTCGTTGAAAAGCAGCTTCAATTCGATACAGATGCTCGTGGACGTGCGGAACTGAACTGAGTCTGATTTTTCTGCGGCGACTTGCTGTTGTTGCCGAGATCGATCATGCCCTGCACTGAAGCGAAACGAGCCAAGAGGTGAATCGATCAATAAGGCACATTTCGAGGCCGGCACCCCTTCGCCGCCGCGCAGCCCACGAGGAAGTATTTAAACCGGCAGCGTCAAACGAATAGCCGCGTCCCAGTGAAACCACTGCGAAAAGCAGCGTCAAAGATACAATGCCGGACCCCTTTACTCACCTCATCGTCGCCACTTCGCTATTGTGGCTGTTTTGGGACAAGAAGTACAGAAACTACGTCCTTCTGCTGTGTCCCCTAGCAGTGTTGCCAGATATAGATCATTTGCTGCCACCCTTCCACCGTTTGCTTTTGCATAACGTCTTCATCCTCATGCCCACCATCAGCCTTGCGTTGTACGCACGCGTTAGGGCAAAGAATGACGTTTTATACAACGTGGCACTAATCGCGACCTTCTTCCTGCTTTCACACCTGTTGCTCGACCTGTTTACCGGTGCTGGCGTGCCTCTGTTCTATCCGCTTTTCGCGACAACCTTTGGCTTCACGTACGAATTGATCGTTGCCCACGGCTCTGTGGTCCTACTTCCTGAGCCGCCCGCCGCGTTCGTGCAAAGCGAATTGCTCGGCATCGCGCTGACATCCCTAGCACTCGCTCTGATTGTATTCGTTAAGAACCGGCTGCCCTTCCACGGCGTTTTGACGCCGCTGAAATCTGGGGCTCATTAGCTGGGCGGCACGTTCCCCCAAGTCGGGCTTCGCACGGCTGTCGGCTTGAACTGCTGTGTGACTGCTTAGTGCAAAAGCAGGTTGCGACTACCCAACAACATCGAGTTTTGGGTCCAAATTGAAAGGTCATTTTTCGCCACCAGGGGATACCTGATGGATAGAATACCACAGACCTCCAGAAAATCAGATCAAAGAACTGCGCGAGAAACACAAGGGTCACGCCGAGGCTCTCAGAATATTTGAAAAGGTTCAAACGCGAAAGATGTGCTCAAAGGAAACCCTAAGGTGCAGAGTTCAGGGTTTTGCATAATGCAGAAAAAATGAAAGCCAATGGACACATGGATAAATGCAGGGATTATTCGTCGCACCTCACGCCCCAACAAGAATCCATGTGCACCATCCCAATAGAGTACAGGTAACGAATTTCCTAGTTAAGCGCTTTGCACACGATTCGTGCTTCTCGCTGTTGGCGCGTCAACTGAACGCTCATTCTCCCTGCGCTCGTGTGTGTCAACGGAAATGGCTGTGGCATTGGCTGTGGCATTGGCTGTGGCATTGGCTGTGGCATTGGCTGTGGCTGTGGCATTGGATTTCTCTCTAACCCGCTTGATTTTCGAAGATGATGTCGCCGACGCGCTTTCGCGTCTCGTCTAGCAGGTCCTCAATTTGCTTAGTCTTTGCGTCGTCGAGGTAGGTGCAGTTTGAAAAAATGGTGCCAGCGAGCGAAGCGACGCGTTTGCCGATTCCAGGAAGTGAATTCCACTTGGGTTGCCCCACGCTTGTGACGAGCTGATCGATCCGCTCACGGTTTTCTTCAAGGCACTTTTTGCCCTCATCGGTAAGCGCGTACGCCTTCTTATTTTCATGTTCGCTCGAATTCACGTAGCCCTGATCCATGAGTAACTGCAGTATCGGGTAGACCATTGCGGGGCCCGGAGCGCGGCCGTACTTATTTTCGATAGCTTTGATGATTTCATAGCCGTTGAGAGGCTGATCTTGTAGGGCGAGCAGGACGAGATATTTCAAGTGTCCGTGTTCTCGTCTCGGGTGGTGGGACCAAGCTTTGTGGAAATGCTGCATGTGGTGCCACGGTCCGCACGAATTCTGATGCGTTTCGTAATTCATTTAATCCTCCGATATATCTTTAGATATATTATAAGATATTATCATATTTAAGAGTTTCGCTGATTGAACCGCAGCGACCTATCACTCCTAGCGCAGAGCTTCAAGAGTGTCGTTTCCGCTCTGTTCGACCCGTTACGGTCATCGTTGCGCTGCTACGTCGTATCGGATCGCGCCCTGAGTCATCGCACAAGGCAAACGCTGACCTCACGCGGTCACTGCAGACCGTGCGAGACTAGATGTCTAATTGCGATTCCTTGTGGTGTCGCACAGTTGTGGGGACGGAGAGAGGGATATAAGAGCAACCGCAGGCCATAAGCTCGATGAGGGTGATGCACAGCTCGAGGCACAGAAAACGCGCGAAAAGCCCGTGGGCAGCAACTGCGACGCACAGCGTTGTATAAAGGTTATCCTAAACTTGCCTGATTGCCACGACCGTTCCATGCTATGAGCCGTGCAAGGACGAGCGCGTTAAGGCGCAAACGCCGATGGCTTGTCCGTAACGGTTCACGATAGCAGTCTGTTCGAGAGACGCGGGACGGCCCCGCGATAGCTGCGGAGCGCCCGGAACGCATAGCCTCGTGGAGCGGGCGGCCGTCGTTGGCGCTCTGGGTTGTCTTGTCTGCTACCTATCACTGAGCCTGCGATTCTTTTAATGCTGGCGTTCAGCTACAACAACAATCGCGATGCCCCCCAGTATAACCCGAACCTAGATAGAGCGGATAGGGGGCGACCTTCGCGTCAGCAATCTAAAATCTCTAGTCCGGCGTGCAGCCACGATCGAAGCGTAATGCAACCCAGGCGACGGCCGACAATGGCCTAAACAGAGATTCCGCATAGCGGCGTTTTAACCATTTATCACTCATCAGTTCCAGTGGAGGCGTTTGCAACGGGAGGGCCCCTCGCAAATAGCCGCAGAATGCTGCGCTCACGAAAAAATAGCCGTTGTATCGCCTTAAAGAACCCCTATTTCGACTCCAATTTCCAAAAGAAGTAAAAAATCGAATCGGAACTGTTTTAATCTAATGCCGCATTGCATTGTACGCCGATTGTTTGGCTGCAAATTAGCAGGAGCAGGGCGTCGCCTGTCTGGCCTACCTCAAACCGTCTCGTTGTTTGGCGAACCCGTGCTCCACGCTAATCACTGCACGTACGATTTGATCCTCCATTCGCACGTCCCCACCGCGAGCATTTTTTTGTTTGATGCCGATCCGCGTTTCTGTGTTAGTCCTGGCACTCTCCAAAAGGTCGCAGCAGCCGCTATCTCTTTGCGATTAGTTGTCAAAGTCAAAACAGCACCTTTAAATTCCGCGCTGCCGCCTACCAAGCGTCTTACTTCATAAGAGGTGAAAATTAAGTGACAGAAACGCCCTCAGCAGCACGCGAACGACAGAAAAAATCACCGGCCCAACGACCAAGCCTCATAAGGATATATGCCTCGATCGTCGCGGCCTTCGGATGGCTTCTCTTCTTGGCACTCTGGTTATTCTATGATGCGACCAGTTTTGGCATTGTTCAAAACATAGCGATTTTCCTGCTCTCGCTCGTCGTGGCCGGGGTGATATTGACGGTATTGTGGGTCCCGTGGGCTATGAGACAGGCCGATTGAAGGGCATTGGCCGAATCATGAATTTTATTCCGCTAAAACTAAGCGTGACCCGCTGTTTTTTGGGAAGGCAGGCGATCACTATGTCCTAATCGACATCGGCTATGAAGACGATGGGATTTGTTCCGCACAAGACTGAGCGAGGTCGGTGTCGAACTGTCTCGGATCAGTCATATTATTCTGACCCACCATCACGACGATGATTGCAGGTCGTTACACAACATTTTGCGAGAGAATGAGTCGATTAGGGTGGTGATGCCGGACCTTTGCAAGGATCTCATTCTCATCCGAGATAACGACCGCACGCACGGCGGGGGTTTTTTGAACCGGCAGATCGCGTTCTGCTTCCACCAAGGCGGCTCTATCTGGCGCTGCTTTTTAAAAAAGGTCAGAGAAAAAGGGAAAATCTTCCTGTTCCCGCCTATCAGCTGCGTAACGGCGATATCTTAGTTGCTGCAGATACCGGTCTGCGAGAAGTCGGAATCGCGCTCGACGGCAAAATCATCGAAACGCCCGGGCATCCCGTGGACTGCGTTTCTATCCTGTTTGAGGACGGCGACTGTCTGATCGGGGATGCAGCCGCAAATTTCCTACAGTTTTTAGGAGCAGAGTATTGCGTGATTTTTATCACCGGCATGAGTGCCTATTATCAGAGCTCGGAAAAGGTCATTGCTGCAGGCCATCGCCGGAGTTTCCCTGCACACCGCGCCCTCTTTGTTGTGGATAAACTCAAGACGAACCGCTGGAAAAACAAGGCCGAGAACATCGTTCCGTATAAATAAGGGACTACATGATGTTCCCGAGGTCCGGTGCTTTACGGGGAGTACCACCGGGCTCACGCGCCGCTAGCGGCTTTCTGATTCGTATATCGCAGCCCACACAT
>DASPOC010000081.1:0-15905 GCA_035626195.1 Bathyarchaeia archaeon
GATTAGGAGCCCAAGGAAATTGGTGGCAAAGGTGTTGTTTAGGACAGCGTATATAGCGAGTAAGAACGCTATGACACCGAGAATTATGTTCGCCCAACGAACTGAGGCCGGCATTCCGGTTGCCATAGAATACCCTGCAAACTGAAGCCTTCCTAACGCGTTCAGCAACAATCCGAAGGCAAACACGAGTATCACTAACGTTGTGCCAAAGCTGCTATAGACGATAGCTGCAGCTCCTACCGCCAGAAAAATAATCCCCAATATGACGTTCACTATTTTGCCAGATGTCTTGAGGGCTTTTGACGAAGCTCCGCGTATTAGCATAATGAGGCCTAGGATGAGAACGCCGATCCCGAGCAACAATCTTAGTGTATTGACGGCAGCACCGGTATTGAAAAGGACGTAAACTGCGAGGACGAGAACAATTATCCCGAGAATGACTTCGAGGAGACGCGCCCACATTGGGGTAGCTTTTTCAGCCATGTTTACATTACACCTCCCTTGACGTTTTTAAAATTCGCGACGATATTTGTGCCGCCGTGTTTATATCGCTTCCGATTGTGGCAGCTTTATGTTTGCGTGACCTTTCAGAGATACAACCTATTTCTGAAACGGTCAGAGCGTTTTGTAGCGGCATCAACCCACAGCGAACTTGCAGACGCAAGGTTGACCGACTTATCCTTAGTAACTGCGCTCGCCGCGCCTGCGTGTAATGCAGCGACGTCACGAAGTCACACACCCATATGTAACAAACGTTCTTATAGCGGCTCACGCAAAAAATGGTGTGTCAAGACTGCTAAAGGTGGTATTGCGCAGCGCCACACACGATGTTGCCTCTTTCGAAAGTAGTCTTAAAAACGAATCATGACCTCAATTTGGTAGCACTGCCCCAAAGGAGAAGTTTGAATATGTGGCGCTGCCTCCTCTCTTTTTGCAATCGTTGCGGTTTCTGCTGATTAGGTGACGCGGGGCTATGATCTCGCCGTCACATCATTTTTATCGAAATCGTTGCATGTAGATATTATATCAAAGCTAGTGACTCACGCGCCCGTTAGCTCGCCTCGCGTGTGCTAGTCCCCTGGCACCCGTGCACGACTGAGGACGGTAGTTACTTGCACGCGATTACTACCTGACACTTATAATCAACCAAGAGCGAACGGCTCGGACGGGAGCAATCTAAGCAATTTTTAGCCTCAGTGGCGCTCAAGACGTCCAAGTAGACAGGCTAATAAAGTACGTTGACTATACAGCTGAAAATGTGATCCAATGGACACTACGGATCTCAAACAAATTCACAAGAAGCTGCAGACGGATTGGGCTGACTGGACGGACGACCAGCAGTGCATATCCATATGCAAAAAAGAACTAATGGCTTCAATGCAGGCGGTCAACGCTTATATTGTTCGCTATGACCTCAAGACGAGAATAGAAGAAGATCCTGCCTCCAAAATCTGCGAATTTTGCGGGAACACATATAGGGGCGCTGAACCAGTTTGCAAAAAATGTTTACTAGAAATGAAGTTTAGACTCCGCAGGCTCAGCTGTTTATTAAATGAAGAAGATGTACGCAAAGTGTATACTGAACCTATAGTCTTGTGAATTTGCTAGACGCCATCACGACTGTCGGTCTTCCAAAAATTCCTTCTCATTTTCGTAGGTCTGAAAACAGTGATTTGCGCGTATTCGCATTTCAATAGCACTTGACCACCGACCGGTTTTCAGATCTAAGCCACGCGTCTGTCGCTGACTTCCGTGGGAGTGGTTCGACAGCGGGTAAGGGGTGGCTGGTAAAGCCGTTTTGCGTGGAGCGAATCGATATGGCGGCATCGAGGTCATCACAGCTAAGAGCTAAAGGCTTGCCGATAGGATAATTTCTGGTATGGGTCTTATCTACGTAGCCAACACTACATCGGGCGCTGCCACCCAAAGCAAGCGCTTGTCGCATCTGTCGGGATATTTGTGGTCGAAGCGGGGATACTATAGGCGCAAGCACGCTGCTAGTCTCTGAGCAGTTCATAGTGTTTCGCAAACGTTCTTTGTAAACCAATGGTTGGGATTCTCGTTGCGAGATGAGAAAAGCTAACGCATCTACGGCTTTGACGTGATTGCGGGGTCCGGTGATTCATCGGACCTGATGTTAGTAGTTTCCCCCCCAAGAACATCGACAAGCCAGCGCGCCTCCGTAAAATTGCTCAACAAGACTCGAATCAACAACGTGATGGGCACTGCAATAAGCGTCCCTAGCGCGCCAAGAAGCCAGCCCCAGAAAAAGACCGAAACAAGCACGACCCACGGCGGGATGTTGAGCCCTTTGCCTGCGTATCGGGGGAAGAGGATGTATTCAGCGATGATGTTCAGTATGACAAAAACGAGGACGACCGCAATCGCCCCGATAGGCCCATACTCTATCCACCCTAACAAAGCTGGTGGAATCGTTGCCAACGCGAACCCGATGTATGGAATGAAGCTGAAGACAAAAAGCAAGGCTCCCCATAGCAAGGCGAGGTCGATGCCCGCCGCGACGAGGAAGATCGTGGCGGGAATCGCCATAAAGGCGTTCACCTTAGTGCGGATGACGAGGAAGCTCCACAGGTCTTGCCTGACTGCCAGCAACGGAGCAAATAGGGGGCTCGAGTCGACGTGGTCCGCGAGCTCTGTAGAACGGAACCTCGGAAAGGCGATCAAGAAAAAGACGAACAGTGTGATCAGGATGACGAGTTGCAGGACCGCACTGCTGACGGCGTGCAGGATAGCACCGCTCGCTTGAAGCACGAACCTGTCGCTCAGGACATTCGCTGGTTCGAGAGTTGCGTTAAGTCCGAGGCCCGCAAGCGACGGGCGCGCAGCTGCAAGCGCGCCAGCGTTCGCGGCGGACGGCAGAATGAGGATCTGGCGAACCGAGAGGTAAATTAGCGCGACAAAGCCGCCGCCAAGCGCTAGCGTTCCCATAATCATCACTGCCAAAGCTCGGCCAGTGGAAAGCCCCCGATTTTCGAGACCTTGGAGCAACGGACTCGCGAGCGTCGCGAGGAAGATCGCAAAAAGAATAGGAGCTGCGATTTCGGCTGCTGCCTTTAGGCCGGCGAGGATGATTATGACGCTTGCTGCGATGACCAGAAGGCGTGTGAGCGGCGATAGGCGCGCGCCTAGTAATTCATCTCCTATGTCAGTTGCCGTCTGCGTTCACCCCCAGCGTTGACACACCCATATTGTGCTTGTGTCCGATAGCAACGTTGCCCTGGATTGGAAAACGGCGGTCGAAGAAACCCGCAGCTTTGAGGACTGTTGGTTAGTTACTCACATAAACTTGACGATTTTAGCGCTTGCGGCGCGTGTTCGTCTTTTGCGGCCCCGCTTGCTGCTAGTCTTTGCCACGCAACAACTACTCTTTTAACCAAAGCGTAGAGGTGTAAAAACGTGGTTGGAAACGGCCATCAGATGAAGCTTCCAGGGCAGACACATCTGCGCACGGCTGCTCGATAGGATGGGCCCCTCACCGTCCGTTCGGCGACGTGTCGAAGTTCTTTGCCGCTGGGTCGTCAGGAGAGTCACGGCCACTGATCCAAATGAACACGTTCTGCGTCGCAATGACAATCGCGATTTTAGCCGATCACGATATTCTTGTGCCAGTCGTCATAGAGCATTAGGTCGAGCTTGCGCAGCGCAGCCGTCACGTCTTTTAACGCGTATAAAAAGAGCAGTTGTAAGAATAGCCCGTATTGCGGGCATTCGCCACTTTTCTTCCGTTTTTTGCGAGGGTTTCCCTCGAAGTTTCGACTAAAAGTACATATGCGGACAACCCAGCTACTGTTGTACGCCTTACGGGATGTGTGAACCACTGAAAAGAAACAAGTGCGCTCGCCCGTGGCATTCTGGGTTAAGCTACGGTCCTAGTCCAGAAACGACGGTGAAAAAGAGGTGACTAACCACTCGTGATCAGGCTCTGCAGTGGCTTCACACCCCCCGCTGTCACCGCCCAACGCTGTGAGTGCTTCCAAAAGACGGTTTTTTTGCAATCGCGCCTCTTGAGTTCTAATGGCGTTTAGTCTATAAAGTAGTCGAGTGCCTCTGGGCAGAGGGTCGTCAGTTGTTCGTAGAATCTCCGCGTGAGCTCTCGCGCGCTTGTGTCGAGAGCGTGCTTGTACGCTTCGACTAGGGGGGTCGGCAGCTTTCTCTTTCGCTTCATGATTGTAACGATCGCCTCGACGGACACATCGACTTCTTCGACCGAACTCCAATCGCTGTTTGCCATACGAACAAAGTTAATCCGTCTTCATAGATAAGACCGCGTTTCCCTCCGTGTGCGGTCGCCCGCGCCGGCGACCCGCGCGGAAGCGGTAGGGCCGGGTTTGTCTCCATTTAGCCACATCTTGCGACGATCGTGATTGAGCGTCTTGAACGTGCTCCTTCACGTCGCATTCTGTGCTTTCGTCATGATTTTGAGAAGTCCAGCGACCACCAAATAGTAGCCGGCTAAGCCTCTCCATTTCCCCCACTGCTCTGCAATGCCCCTAGCCTGCGCGCTCGTGATGGTTCTTTCGTTGCAGTAGTAGTAGGCAACCCATCTTCGTAATCCGAGATCATCGGCCGGAAAGGCGTCTAGTCGATTAAGGCCGCGTATAGCGGTGAGTTCGGCAGTCCACACACCCACTCCGCGCAATGAGCATAAGCTATCTATGATCATCTGAGTTTCTCCGTACTGTCTAAGTCGTTCCAAATCCTCTGCTTGCGCGGCGATACGTGCGGCGATGCCCGTAATGTACTCTGCCTTCCTCCGACTCAATCCACAACGCCGTAGGCTATCAACCGGAGCGCGGGCTATTTGCTCTGGCGTTGGGAATGCGTAATACGTATCCCCATCTACGGCCAAAACGTCGCCAAACGCCTTTATTACCCGGCGTTGAAAAACGTGCGCCACGTTGAGTGAGATCTGTTGTTCGATGATCGACTCGACGAGCGCCTGAAAGACTGTCGGAGTCGCCGGATTTTTCAGTCCGCTAAGCCTACCACTAAGCTCCGTCATGACGGGATCATTCCGGATCGCGTGATAAAATGGTTTGACATCGAGATGCGCGTTAAATACGGAACTGATTACAGCGTGCGCCGCGCTCGCGTCGCGATCAGTAAGCGGGCGATCACTTGTAAACTCTGCACGCAGTTGCGGAGAGTCTACCGATCCTATAGAGGCGACGGTCGCAAGCAGTAGTTTGTCGCCGACTCGCAGCACTTGTCGATATACGGTTCCGTCGTATTTCGCAATTTGAGGATCCCCGTCAGCGAGAATGTATGCGCTCAATGCGAAATCAAACGGGGGCTTACAGTCAATAGTTTGAATCATTTGTGTCCGCTTGTCCTGCATAAAGTTACACGCCCTTAGATCTCCTGCTAAGTCATTTCAAGTCGCCTTCTCGGTCGCTTCTGCGGGATATCCGTTCTGCTCTGCTAAGACCACGGTGATGTTGTCAACGCCGCCACTCCATTTTGCGAGCTCAATGAGTCGTGCGCACTTGCTTTGCAGCGCCCTGCCCTTGTCTGAAATCACCGCGTAGATCGTTTGATCCGTGATCGTCTCAGTAAGTCCATCGGTGCAGAGCAGCACACAATCTCCCCGGTTCCAAGAAAAAGAACCAACCTCCACGCGTGTGCGGACCGCAAGGCCAAGCGCCCTGGTGATCACGTGTCGATACGGGTGTTCTCGCGCTGCTTCAGGACTGATGCGGCCTGAGGCGGCCAGTTCTGCAACCAGCGAATGATCTCTCGTTAGACGCGTGATCTCCTTAGGCGTTATCAGGTAACCGCGACTGTCTCCCACGTGGGCGGCAAAAATGCGCTCGTTGGTCAAGAGACACGCGACGACCGTCGTAGACATACCTGCCAGTGATTGGTCTTCGCGGCCCTGCCGGTAGATAACATCGTTTGCTAGCGTCACGGCGTCGTCGAGGGTCGAGAGAGGGGCGGCCTCACCGATGTGCGACGTTACGTAGCCTTCGATCTGTTCAACGGCCAAACGGCTCGCTATTTCGCCTGCAGGTTCGCCTCCGACGCCATCGGCTATCACGATGAATCTGAGACGCTCATTTACGAGAAACGCGTCTTCGTTTTTCTCTCTTCTGTTTCCCTTGTCGGTCTGAGCTGCGAATTTCAGGTCGTCCACCCTCGCCATCGTAGTTGGCCAATCTTCGTTGTTTCACAGATTACCGCGCATACATACGTATTCTTGACGGTGCCCGGCGCGCCTCTCAGGCAGCGTGCGGCTGAAGCGTGGTTTGCTGTTTGTCGTAACTACGCCGGATTTTTCACGCGATGAATCCGTCGGCCGCGTTCTAAGATGCCGCTGCATTCAGATCACGCGAGCGACCGCTTGACTCGTTCGACGCAGCACAGCGCCGGTCTTCGGTTCAAGCACATCAGATAGGAACGCTTTAATCTCTGAGCTGCGTTACACAGAAGACAATTGGACAGATCTCTGATGCCAATAGGCCAGCATGTTGGGCCAAGGTGATTGAACTATGGTAACGCAAACAGATTGCAGCTTATCCAGTACTATTGAGCGCGCACCAGCGCACGGGCGGGGGTCATTCCGATGAACGCAGTGCACGTCGACAAGGTGACGCTTGACGATGAAACGGCTGAACACATTGCTAACACGCTGTGGATCAGCGCTTATGATCCTAACCGCATTCCTGAGGACATTAATGAAAAGATATTAAGCAAGAACAACAGTAGCGTGGCTTTCGGGAGCAGAATGCGCACGTATTTGGACTGGCTTCTCGCGCACCCGCAATCTCACAACCCGAACTACAAACGGCGCTATGAAAAGCTAAAAGCCTATTGCTCCGAACTGACGGCGCATCAGGCATACTTGATTACGAGCAAGTTTCTTGGCCTGAACGCGAGTCAGGGATTCGAGCCGATACCAAAAGCAGCGGATCTGCAGTTTCCCCGCGACCATTTGCCGCAGCTTAGAACGTCCGTTGGCTGGCATTTCTTTGTCGGTAGCTGTTGGGACGAGGCGGGCAGCGAATACGGTGTCGAATGCATGTTCTTCCGCGTAGCCCTGCTACCGCCGGGCCTGGCCGCTGAGCTCGGTCTCAGCGACGTCGAGAACCAAGTCGTCGAGCTGCAGCTCGGCATAAGCGAGGCGGGCGGTCGGCACTACCAAGCGGATCCGATCGTTATCGCGGGCACAACCGGCCTAATTAGCTGCGGCCTCGACCCATTTTGTTACGAGCTCGGAAAAAACCGGATTGCTAGTGCCCGAAAAGAGTCGTTCTGGCCTCTCACCGTTCAAGCCTGGGGTCTGCAGAAGGCGGTCGAGGGACCAATTGAACTCTCAATTAACCTAACGTTTGGTTCCGGCAAGGAATACCTGTGCCAGGGCGATAACGGCTGCATGCCGTGCGTGGACGGCATGGGTACCCTCTATTACTCAATACCTAATATCACTCTAGCCCAAGGCAGCGAGTTAAGCCTTGATTCAAGGACGATTCCGCTTAGTAAGGGGGTCTTCTGGTTTGATCACCAGTGGGGTTTCCTCCTTGGAAATCCGCGTTCTGCAGTCCTGCGTGCCGCAAACAATACGAAAAAACCCGACCCCCCTGGCTGGGACTGGTTCATGGCGCAATTTAAGGATGATCGCCAGCTAACGATGTTTGCCGCCCACCGCAGCGCGTACGCGTCATACTACTTTCAGACCGGACCGGAGCCACCGGCTACGATGCGGGTCGATACCTCGGGAAAATATATGAACGAGCGAAAAGAGCTCGTTAACACGTGGGGGACGCTCACCATCCGCGAGTGGGTAAAAGGCGAGCTGTCGCCAAACCCAGCCTTATACCCTGTCACCCATACGTGGCACCCCAACAAATGGGAATTCGCGTTTGATAACAATTTGCCAGAAGACATTCGCACCTTTACTATGATCCCGATCGTCGACTCCGGCCAGACGAACTTCTTTGCCAACGGGTCTCAGTATTCCGAAGGCGCGGTTTATGTGCGCGGGAAAGACGATAGCGATATCGGCCGCGGATTCGCTGAGTCGGTCGAGTACGCCGATACGGCCGGTGCGATGTTTTCGATAGCGGGCGTTGACGACGTGCGCTTGCAGCGACGCATACGTGAAACGTCGAGTTCTTGGCCACGCCGTTTTTGGAGCCTCCTCTACGTTTTCACGCATCGATCGCAACTTAACGCCGTGCTTGCGTCGCAGAAGGGACTGGAGTTCTTCGCAAAGCCAAGCCCTTCCCAAACGCACACGCCGCGGCACTGAGATGCGTGAACATAATACGGAGTCAGCGAGGTTAAGAACGCAAGCTTGAAAGAGAGTCAGATGGATGGACTTCGCAAACATCTTAGTCGGATCCGACGGCACGTCGCTTATGGAGGCAGTTCTTGACGAATGCGTGTATGTCGCGCAGCTGACAGGGGCTACGATCCACGTGGCGTACGTTTTAGACATAACGGGCTTTGGGGCCCAGCCTATTGACGCGTCGTGGGAAGAAACGTACGTGATCATCAAGGCAGAAGCGAGGCGAATTCTTGACGCGGCGAGAGAGGCGCTGAAAAAGCGAGGGGCGAGCGAAGCCTCAATCATCGACGTTTTGCTTGAGGGGCACCCGGCTGAAGAACTTGATGCGTATGCGAGGAGCCAAGCGATCGACCTCATCGTCGTCGGAACGCACGGGAGAAAAGGCTTGGATCGATTGCTTATCGGCAATGTGACTGATAAGATCATCCGTACAGCTTCGGTTCCCGTAATGGTCGTTCACGGCGCGTAACGTGCGTTCTCGCGCACGGCAGCCTTGCTGTTTTGCGATTCTCTCTGTCGTAATGAAGTGTCGTACGATGTGTATGGGATCTGAGAGTATCCGCGTAGCTTCCTCGAGACACGCGCGCACCAGACGTTGCGGTGGCTCGTAGCGAAGCAAGAATTCCGTTTAATATCCTCGAATAAATATTATTGGATAATTATTTAAATATGAGCGTACTATATGGACATGCTAATGGGCAATACCTCGGTTGGGGCGTAGCGTGCACATCTGTTGCATGGGTGCCTCATTTCCTTACACCTGCCTGCTTCTTGCTTGATTCACCTCCCTAGCTAAAAGGCAAGGTCAGAAAGGCCGCGCCCCATCACTTCTGCCCATTAGCCCCCCTTTTTACAATTCTCGCAGCGGCATTCGCGAGCGGTCGCGAGCGTGATGAACGTGCGCAAACTATCGCGGCCGAGCGCCTTCATCAACTAAGCGCGACAAAAAAAATCGTTTTCGTAACGTCAGCAAGTAAGGCGACTGCCGGAGGATCGGCGATTTCCACGTCGTTCGTAGGAACGTTGCCGCTGTGAGGCCTGCGCTTAATCCGATCACGAAGATGGCTGTTGCTTGTGTAATAAAGTTGAAGATCCGAGAATTGACGTGCTCTGCCATTACGTTTTTGTCGTTGATGATAACGGGTGAATATCAGGAAGATGGGCAGAAGAACCCGGTTGACCACCTGAGAATAGTACAGAATAGAGAGCAACGGGGCGTGGGGGATCATTGTCACGAGTGCACCGATTACGATGATCCCCAAGTACAGCCCGTGAAAAACAGGCGCTTCGCGGAAATTTTCTGAAGCTGCGGCCTCAAGATCCAGCCCCTCGCTGACAACGTGCGCGGCCGAAAAGCAAAAAAGAGCGTGTCTGCGCCTTTTTTTCGGTGCAACGGCCATGAAAGCGCCGCCACAGTACCTGCTAAAGCGTGCTCCGCTCGAGTTGGAGCCGCGAATGCTGCACCCACCCTGCATTCATTCGCTCGAGCCGTTTCTTTTTGAGGTTCTCCGTCATTATCCAGTGTATGTCCTTGTCCGTGGTCGAAAACCAGTGCTCCATCAAGGGCATCCCTGCGGCGGGATTCGCAGCGACCGCCACGCCCCAACAGTATCCCATGCCCTTCTTTAGGGCCCTGAACTCATCGGTGCTGCGATCGTTCGCGCTTGAAATCGACGCGGTGATCCGATCCAACAGTACGAGCGTCTGTTGTGCGCATTCTTTCTGCTTCAGCAGCCGAGGTTCACAAAGCGAAGCGGCTGCGGCTCGCATCTCAAGAAAGTTGCCTCGACTCCAACGCTCCATTTCGCTCAGAAGCCGGCGCATATGTGCGTCGCCGAGGCGTTGGAGGGCCATAGCCACGCCTTCGCGGACGCGCCATCGCGAATCAGAAGCACATTTTCTAAGCGTTTCGAGGACACTGTAATCCCCTTGCGCAAGAAGTCGCCCCAGCCCCACCACACCGCAAAGGGCCAAAAACTCGCCCTGAGTGTTGGCAGGGAACCTTTCAGCGTTAAAGGTCAAAAAGTGCTCAAACTGGGCCTTAGATCCTTCATCGGCAGCCACGCTGACCAGCTCTAGATTAGCTCGTGGGCCTGGTAATCTCGACTCTTTTAGCAAGAAGTCATCCCAGTCAGCCAGTGAACGCAGTGTCGCACGATAGTAATCAGTCTTGCTCACGTCGATTCCTGTTCAAGAATACCGAAAGCGTCTATTAGTAGGGAGTGGTGATTGCCAGACATTGTAGGACCGGCAAATATAAAGGTTGTATTACTTAATGCATGTAGATTTGCGGAACGGAAGACAGACAGCGCAATGAAGAGGAAGCGGGATGGACGCAAAGAAGAAACTGTGCACGTCTTGTAAGTTGATTCTTCCGGAGGGGTTCCAGTATTGCCCCATGTGCGGAGAACCTGTTACGGATCGTGCCTTTCCTGCCCCCGCGCCACCGTACGAACCGCCGCACGAGGATGACAATCCGATATTACTAGAGAGACTGACTGGCACACTTACTGGAAGGAAACTGTTCATCATAGGCTTAGTCGTCGTCGTGCTTCTGGCTATTGCCGCGGCAGTCGTCCTTAGTCAAAGACCCCAAAGCACACCGATATCGGTCGCTTCGGCGACTCCGACGCCGTCTCCGTCCCCCACACCAACCCCGACCCCTACACCAACGCCGTTCGTTCCTACACCAACGCCGACCCCTACACCAACGCCGACCCCTACACCAACGCCGTCCCCCACACCAACGCTGACCCCCATACGGCCGACCCCCATACCAACGCTGGCCCCCGCGAACGGGACCATGGTCTGACGCCCTTTGCATTGCTGGCGTCGCTGGACACCTGCATGAGACAGACGATGCGGGTGCTGGTGCTTATGAAAAAGGTTTTGCAGGCGCGGTAAGGGCAAGCGCGTGATCGATCGTTTTGAGCAAGTTTTCGACGTGCGGGCGTTGTTCGAGCGCTCCCTTCCGGAGCGTTTGTCTTCCTTGTTCGGTGATCTCGTAAGCGATCTTTTCGCGCCCCCCGGCCGGCTCCCCAGCGCGGACGTCGCCAGCTTCTTTCAGTTCGTGAAGGCGCGGGTAAACGTTGCCGGCAGTCGCCCGGAAGTGTCCGTGGCTGCGTTCCTTTATGAGTTGTGCCAGTTCGTAACCGCTCATAGGACCCTTAGTGAGCAGAAAGTAGAGCACGAAGAGCGAGTACACTTTCAGTGCTTGCCGCTCAAGCGGTTTTTGTTTGATCATTATGCATGCATGCGTTATCTTTATATATAACAATTACTGTTATATAACTTAATGATATACTACTGAATGATACACCACTGAATGATACGCCAGACTGGGTTCAATACGGTGCGCAACGATTATTAGCGCTATCGAGACCAGTATTGAGAGGCAAGGCATGAACGATACAAAAAACGCACATTTCAAGCTTAACGGAACGAGCTCCGTCATTATCATCTTGAGCCTTATAGCCATCATGGTTATGTTTACAGAGTCGATGCTCATCCCGGCACTCCCGACGCTGCAGGCCGAGTTCAATTCCACAGCGACTTGGACCGCTTGGATACTGTCTATCTATTTGGTAGTTGGGACGGTGTCTACGCCCATCTTTGGAAAGCTCGGCGATTCGTACGGCAAAAAGAAGATGCTCTTAATCTGTATGGCGTTGTACACCGTTGGTGTCGTCGCCAACGGGTTCGCGTGGGATATACAGAGCCTTCTGGCCTTCAGGGCGCTTCAGGGTCTCGGCCTCGCTATGTTTCCGCTTGCGTATGCGATTATCCGTGACGAGTTTCCGCCCGAAAAGGTGGCGATGGCGACGGGTATCGTGAGCGCGATGTTTGGTGTGGGCACTGCGATCGGTCTCGTTGCCGGAGCGTGGATTACCGACAACTTCGGCTGGCGAATGACGTATCACAGCATTGTGCCGCTTGCCATATTTGTTACTCTGCTAGCTGCGTATTTGTTGCGTGAGTCACCTATCCGTACCCCGTCTAAAGTTGACTATTTGGGTGCAGGGACGTTTTCGGCAGGCATTGTGGCGTTCCTCGTCGCCATGACTGAGGGCCAGAACTGGGGCTGGACATCCATCAACACGCTGGGACTCCTTGCCACTTCGCTCGTTTTCTTCGTGCTCCTCTTCCTCGTCGAATCGCGGGTTCCGGAGCCGATGATTAATCTAACGCTTCTAAGCAAGCGAAACGTCTTCTTCACGAACGTTGCGGCCTTTGTTGTTGGTCTTACGATGTACATGATGTTCGAGTCGATTGTGTACTTGGTGCGCGCCCCGCTCCCCGTCGGCTTTGGCTCCAGCATTTTCGATGCCGGGCTCCTCTTCGTTCCGGGTTCAATCCTTCTTCTCCTCGCTAGCCCGTTGGCGGGCGCAGTCGTGAACAGGCGTGGCGCCAGGCTTCCGTTGGTGCTCGGATCGGTCGTGCTCTCGGCCAGTTTCCTGTACTTCTACGGGCTGCACGACACGAAATTGCAGGTCATCGTTGGCTTCATGGTGATGGGCGTAGGCATGGGCTTTATGCTGGTGTCGATGATAAACATCATTATTCAGTCTGTGCGCCAGGGGGAAACTGGTATCGCGACGGCGATGAACACACTGTTTAGAACGGCTGGTGGCGTCCTAGGACCGACCATCGCAAGCGTCCTCCTCGCAGAATACGTCTCGCCGCTCGTGATTCAGACGCCACGAGGTCCCATTCCCGGCCCACTCTTGCCTAACGCAACGGCGTTTAACTACATCTTCCTCACTGCGCTCGGCATCTCACTCGTGGGGGTGCTTGTGACGCTATTCGTTTCGAGCCGAGCGGCAGAGATAGAGGCGTATGAGCCTGTCAAAGAGGCAGCTGCAGCCGTATGATCGTTGGTGATACAATGGAATACAAAAACATCCTGATCGGAACCGACGGCGGGGACCTGATGGCCCCCGTCTATGACAACGCGGCCTATTTCGCGCGACTGACCGGTGCGACCGTCCACATCGCGTACGTGCTTGATGTCGCTGGGTTCACCGCCTACCCCGTCGATTCATCGTGGGAAAACATGTACGACGTGCTCCTCGCTGAGGGAAAGAACATTGTCGCAAGCGCCAAAAAAGACCTGGCGTCGCGAGGCATAAATGACGACCGGATCATTACCACAGTGCTCGACGGACATCCCGCAGAAGAACTGGACACGTACGCCGGGAGCCATAATATTGACCTCATTGTCATCGGATCGCATGGGCGAAAAGGCTTAGACCGTCTGCTGATCGGCAGTGTGGCTGACAAGGTCGTGCGGGGAGCTAAGGTTCCGGTGCTAATAGTGAGGAGTCAGTAGCGTCCCATCCACTGTTCGCGCAAACGAGCGGCCCCCTCTGCTAGCTAGCGCAGTAAACGCTGGGCGCGCGAAGGGAACACTCGTCGGTCTTAAGAACTGCAAGGTTTCGGTCGCTGCGGCTGGCGTTTGGTTCTCGCTTGCGCGACATGGTTTTTCAGCCTGAGCTTGGAGCCATCCATTAGCGCAACTGAGTCAGAGCTCAGATTTGCCCCTTCAGCCAGACTGTCGCGCCGCGCCGTTATTATTAAGCACTTCAGGCGGTATTGACTAAGCGATGTATTTTAAGGAGCTTGTCTCCCTGTTCGATGAGCTAAGTGCCTATTCGTCGAGGCTCAAGAAGGCTGAAATCATAGCTGGTTTTTTGACCGGAGCTTCAGAAGACGATATCGAAATCGTATGCACATTTCTGACGGGTCGAATATTTCCGGCGTGGGACACGCGCGATATCGGAGTTGCTGGCAAGACACTGGTCAAAGTGATTGCGAACATCAGCGGCAAGAGCAGTGAGCAGGTCGTTGAGAGCTATCGCGACACGGGACACCTAGGCATTACTGCGGAACAGCTTCTCGGAAAGAAAGTTTCGATGAGCCTTGCGGCGTTTGAGGAGGACCTCACTGTCGCCGATCTGTACCGCAATTTCGAAGAGCTGGCCGCGATGACGGGAAAGGGGTCAGCCCAGAAGAAGCAGCGAATGCTCTCAAGTCTGTTAAGCAGGGCCGCGCCGCGAGAGGCGTATTATATCGTCAGTCTTGCCACGCGCAACCTTCTCATTGGCTCGAAGGAGGGCGTAACTGAAGATGCCATCGCCCAGAGCTTCAGCGTGCCAGCCGATGCGGTGCGGCGCGCGTGGATGCTCGCCAATGATATCGGCCTTGTGGCGCGAATCGCCAAAACGGAGGGACTAGCGGGGTTACAAGCGATCAACATCGAACCTATGCGGCCCGTTAGGCCCATGCTCGCACAGACCGTCGCCGGCGCCGCCGAAGCATTAGACGTGATGGGGGGGCGGGCAGCGTTTGAAACGAAGTATGACGGGGCCAGAATTCAGGTCCACAAGGTCGGGCCAGAGATCAGGCTCTTCTCTCGCAAGATGGAGGATCTCACCGAGGCGCTCCCCGACATCCGCGCGGCAGTGAACAAAAGCGTCCACGCTGATTCGCTCATCCTCGACTGCGAGGCGATAGCCGTGGACAAGGGCACCGGGAAGGTGATACCGTTTCAAAACGTCCTCAACCGCATCCGACGCAAGTACAGGGTACAAGAGCTCAGCGATCAGATCCCGATGCAGCTGCGCCCCTTTGATATCCTCTATTTAGACGAAGAAAGTCTCGTCGACCGACCCTTTGTCGAGCGACGCGCGCTCCTTGAAAAGACCGTGATGCCTCTCGATAAGCGATGCACCCCATCTGAATTCAAGATTATCGACGAATCCGAAGCCGTAGTTGCGTTCTTTAAGCAGTCGATTGATGCGGGACACGAGGGGTTGATGGCGAAGGATCTTAACGCTGACTACAGCCCGGGCATTCGCGGCCGGAAGATGGTGAAACTCAAGGAGACCCTCGAGAGCCTCGACCTCGTAGTCATCGCGGCGGAGTACGGTCACGGGAGGAAGGCCGGCTGGATCACCTCGTACGAGCTCGCCGCGCGCGACGAAGACAACGAGCGGTGGGCGCCGGTAGGGCGCGTCTCGAGTGGTGCTTCCGATGAACAGCTCAGAGAACTAACGGAACAGATAAAACCCCTCATCGTTGGCGAGCACGGGCGTATGGTTGATCTCGAACCGCAGATCGTGCTCGAAGTGAAGTTCAACGAGATCCAGAAAAGCCCGAACTATGCTTCGGGCTTCGCGCTGCGATTTCCCCGTATCGTGCGGATACGAGACGATAAGGGCCCCGACGACGCTGAAACGCTCGAGCGCCTTGACGCCTTATATCGCCTGCAGTTCAAACTCAAAGAGCCTACTGCGACGTAATTTTGTCCGGAATATGTTGACTCGCTTCGTCGAAGGCTGAATCTTTAACGTCAAATGCTATAACTGGAACGTGATGAGTAGGAAGTATAACGTGAAGACGCTGAGGCCGTGCGTTGGTGGGGGGTTAGCCATCGAGGCGCACTTTGAAAAAGGCTTCTCGATGGAAGCGCTCTGCAAGCTCTTAGAAGGCATCGCACAATGCTCGGCGAGGCTTGGCGTCGCTCGATTCTCCCACGAGGGATGTACGTTGACGCTGTATAGAAGCGGCAGGATAGACGTGCACCGCGCGGAATCTG
>DASPOC010000082.1:0-7590 GCA_035626195.1 Bathyarchaeia archaeon
CTTTTTCATCATCTATTTCAAAAACCGTCAATTCAAACAAATGCGCAACGGTGCGGTCACCTTTCTCGCCGTTTGCCTGATCACGATCCTGCCTTTTATTATTCTGGGATCTGGCAGCATCCTGAATTTGGTAAGCTATCAGACCCAGAGAGGAGTCCAGATAGAAAGCACGTACAGCGCAATTGTACTCGTTCTGGCTAAATTGGGCTTCACTACAGTTACAGCAGGGTACTCATTCGGTTCGCTGAATATCGTAAATCCGACGGCCACGGTTCTTGCTAAATTCTCAACCTACATTATGGTTGTCAGTTTGCTGATAGTTTACTGGTTTATCTACCGACAGGTGAAACCGGGAAAAAGCCAATTGACCCGTCTCGGTGCTTATGCCTTACTGACACTAGCGACCACGATGGCCACCAGCAAAATCCTTTCGCCGCAGTATTTCGTTTGGCTGATACCTATTTTTCCGTTCATATGTGGCCGATGGCGCACACCGATTTTAGCGATTTTTATTCTCATCGGTGGGCTCACCTACGATATTTTTCCTTTGCATTACCCTGAGCTGCAGAATATTCAAGCCACCGCGGTGGCTATTCTCGTGGCACGCGACATTTTGTTAGTCCTGCTTGCAGTCTTGGCGGTGGTCTCCTTGAAGCGTATGAAAGCTTCCAATGAGCCATCTAGGCCGCTTAACGCACCGCGTTGAACGGCTTCTTTGGAGTAACTGATAGGGGTAAAAGGGGGGTTTATTTCGAGCGCATTACCACTGCTGTTCCGTTTGCCCAAGATCTCGTGCACGCAGTCGGAAATCTCCAACGAATAAAAATAAGTGCTTATTACGCCGTTAGCACCGACTGCTTTAGCGTGCTCAACAAGTCGATACAAAGCCTCGTTTCTGGTGTGTTGCATTATCTCGACGTACTCGCGAATCTCTCCTCCTGCGAGAGACCTCAACCCAGCAGTGATTTAACAGAGCGTAGGCCGATCCACTGATCGCGATCGCGATACTGATTGTTGCGGCAGCGATCTACTAACTAAGGCACTAATCGTAAAACGTCTTACGCCTTACATGTCAGTCCGCACGCTGCACAGATCCGTTCGCGTTTGTCGTGCGAAAGGAGAATCCGGGTAAAGGGCGCCAGCACAAAAAAGCCGATAAGGAGCGCGTCAAGCGCAAACTATGAGCTCTGTTATCTGCACCAATAAGCGGGAGGAGCATCCCGACGATCGTGAGCTCGTTGATGGAAAAACGGCGCACTGGTCCCTGAGCGTCGGCTGCTTTAAGCTAAAGATCTTGATAAAAAGGTGGTACATGGTGGAAACGTCGCTGAATTTGGATAGCTAAAGGCATATCCCTGGTACGCAATGCCTTGATTCCATCTGCCGTCCCAGTTTGCCAGGAACACGGGATTTTTAAAACAACCCCGGAGACTGATAGCGCAGGCTTACGGGTATCGCGCCTGAAAGATGATAATTTTGATAGCCGCGTGCACACCGAGGGTGTTGAGCGGCGTTTCTTTCGTGTAGTAATGGAAGGGATAGCACTCCTCAAGAGCGATTTGAGCCTTATTCTCGACGGTACGGTAAGCGGACGATAGTTCTCTACGCATACGAGGTCTGTTGCACGGTCGGCGACGCTAAATGTGTTTCGGCTCTCGCATGAATCATCTTCCTAGCATCGATGACGCACCTCTCACGCACAACGACAACCAAACCTATCTCTGGCCGATCGCACACGGCTCTCGTCAAAATACCGCACCTTCGAGCTTGACCCCGGAGAGAACGGCGTACGTTAAGTCGGCGTGTGCCAAGTTTGCCCCTCTGAGGTCCGCGCCGGTGAGATCAGCTCCGATCAGCACCGCAAAGCGCATGTCGGCGCCGTGTAAATCGGCATCCACGAGAAGGGAACCCTTGAGATTCGAGTTACTAAGATTTGCGTACGGCAAGTTCGCGCGATTGAGCTGCGCCCTCTCTACTGTTGCACGCCGGAGCGTCACTCGAGAGAGATCGGCGCCCGTCAGGTTAGCCCGGTATAGCGTCGCCCGCTCCATAGACGCGCCGGCCAGGTTCGTATCGCACAACGTGGCGAAGCTCAAATCGGCAGCGGTAAGATCTGCGTTACGAAGGTCGGCATCACTGAGATCGATCCAGCCCAAGTCGGCCTCGCGCAATTCGGCGTTTCGCAAGTCAGCCCTGCTCCCGCCTCGCTGCCCTAGCCGCCATTTTTTGTGGCGATCGACCATGGCTCGTATCGCTGCGGCGTCCATGCTCTAAGCCGTTGCTGTCAAAAGGACGCTGCGGTATGCCGGCACGGTGCTTGCGAGCAGTGCCAGCGCTGGATCGACGTAGAGCCCCGTCCGCGCAAGAACTGCAAATAAGTGATAAGTGTGCGTCTCATCCTACCCCCGTTTCAGCGTTCTCAGCAAGAGATTTTTTGCCTCGGACGCTATTCAGAGCGCGGCCATCGCCTAGCCTGCCGAGAGCCACTGCCGCCCGGGCGCGAACGGATATCGCTTCATCACTGAGCGCGTTCGTGGGTGGCCAAACGGCCCTCAAGTCTCTCAGATCGTTCAGAGCCTGCACCGCCCGATAACGAGCCGTCGCGTCGTGATCCTTGAGCGCGATTATCAGCCCATTGACGTCTTTTTGATCCTTCATCTCGTCAACGTTCGGCGCAGGCACGACACACACTCTTCATCGCGATGGATCGCAGCGATCTAAGAGGGATTGGTGCGCCCTCGTTAAAATCGTTGTGCTACAGAAACGTCGACGTTCGGCTCGTTAGCACGCCGAAAAGGCAAAAAATGAGAAGTCACGTTACTCAAACGCACTGGGGGCCAACGACGTGTCTACGCGTGCGGCTTACGCTGTAGCAGCGCCCGAGTCCGAGACGCGTGACCGTGTCGCCTCACAGCAACGGGAAGGTGAACGGTTTGGCGTCTTCAGGGGATACCGATGCACAAACGCTCGCGGTCTCAGACAGGACGCTCGTACTCATCGTCGTCACGCTCGCCTCGTTCCTCACGCCCTTTGACGTCTCCGCCGTAAATCTCGCGCTTCCGTCCATCGCAAGTGAGTTCGCGATGGACGCCGTCACGCTCGCCTGGGTCGCGACCGCGTATCTCCTCGCCCTGGCGATATTTCTCGTGCCGTTCGGCAGGTTCGCCGACATCTACGGCCAAAAGCGCATCTTCACTGCCGGGGCGCTGCTCTTCGCGCTCGCGTCTTTTTGCATCTCGCTGTCCTTTTCAAGCGCCTCAGTCATCGCGTTTCGCGCGTTCCAGGGACTCGCGGCGGCGATGATTACGGGCACCGGGGTCGCCATCCTCACGTCGGCGTATCCTGCAGGCGAGAAGGGCAAGGCCATCGGCATCAGCGTCGCCGCTGTTTACTTTGGCCTCTCCGTCGGTCCGCTTCTCGGCGGCCTCCTCACGCAGTACATCGGGTGGCGCAGCATCTTTTACGTCAACATTCCCCTCGGCGTGCTCATCGCCGTGGTGACCGCGCGCAAACTCAGGGTTGAGTGGGCCGACGCCAAAGGCGAGCGGTTCGATCTCGCCGGGTCGGTCGTGTACGCGATTGCCCTGCTCGCGCTCGTGGTGGGCCTCACCCAGATTCCCGCACTCAACAGCGTCGTATTCATCATCGGCGGGGTCGCCGCAGCGGCGACCTTTGTCGCGTGGGAGCTGCGGGTCCGATTTCCCGTATTCAACGTGAGGCTTCTCGTTGAGAATCGCGCGTTCGCCTTTTCAAACGTTGCGGCCCTCATCAACTACAGCGCGACGTTCGCGGTCACCCTCCTGCTGAGCATCTACTTGCAGAGCGTGCGAGGGTTCAGTCCGGAGCTCGCGGGGGTCATCTTGATCGCACAGCCGGTCGTCCAGGCGGCCGTCTCGCCGGTGGCGGGACGACTGTCAGACCGGATCGAACCGCAGATCGTCGCCTCGATCGGCATGGCGCTGACCGCCATCGGCCTTGCTCCTTTCATCTTTCTGACCGCGACGACGCCCATATGGGTGGTGATCGTGAGTTTGGCCGTGCTCGGATTTGGGTTCGGCATATTCTCCTCACCCAACACGAATGCCGTGATGAGCTCCGTTGAAAGCCGCTTCTATGGTCTCGCGTCGGGGACAATCGCGACCATGCGCACTATCGGACAAGTGGTGAGCGTGGCACTCGTTGAGCTAATCTTCGCGCTCATCATCGGACAGGCGGTGGTGAGCCCGAGCTCCTCGCAGCTCTTCTTGCAGAGCAACCAGCTCGCGTTTTCGCTCTTCACCGTGCTCTGTGTTCTCGGAATCTTCGCCTCGCTCGCGCGCGGGAAGGTGCATTAAAGCACGACAAGCTCCGCTCAGCAAAAAAACGCCTTAAAAATGCAACCTAGCGACGTCTACGCAAAGTAACTCGCGCTCGATCGGTCAAAATCTTTAACGAGCTTGATTTTGAGATCCTTCGGTTGCCACGAGACATTCGGGTACGCCAGGTGCGGGATGAAACGCTCGGTATTTGCCGCCAGCAATGTCGCTGGGTGTTCGTCACCGAAGGCGTTCTTGGTAATAGCGTGGACGCGCTGTCTTACGACCCGCTCGCTCAGGTAGCCCAACGAGTGCATATATTCGTGGAGTTGCACGTGAAACACGTAGGGCTTCCACAGCGTGGGGTCGGTCTCCTTGATTCGCTGCAGCGGCACCTGGTTCATGACGATGATGTTCGAGCCGACCGGGTAGAAGGCGCCGAAGAAGCCGTTTGGGTGGTTGCCGAGGTTGGCCAAGCCGAGCATGATGCCGCCTCGGCTCAAGCCAGTTGACTTCTCCACGGTGGCCTTGACCACTTCGAAGATGTCGGATAGTGTTTCAGCGTTTTCAAGCAATTTGATTAAATATTCGTCCATAGTGCTCCGTTGAGAACAGTGTGCAAAGGGTGGGTAACAAAGTATCTTTAGATATATATTCAGATATAATCGTACTTAAGCGTTTCACTGCGAAAGTGCGGGCTGGCGGTCGACTTTCAGGACAACTCTGACTCACGAACGTAGCGAGCAAACGCGCGGTTTACGATCCTCGCCAGCCCGCTGTCGGGGCGGTGTGATCCGGTGACATCACCACACGTTTGAATGGACCCTGTCCTTGCTAAACCTGTGTTGTGCTGGCGACTCTTCGCCGGATGGCCGACCACCACAAATGCCAGCGGAATGACGCCTTGGGGGAGCTGGCAGTGCTTAGCAAATCCTGCCACGTGACCTTCCATGGGATATACGCCGGTCCATACGGCTCCCAATCCAAGCGCGCGAGCAGCAAGGAGCAGATTCTGCGTCGCCGCTGAACAGTCTTGCACCCAGAATCCCGGAACGATAACGTTCCTCGTGTCAGCGCAGACGAGTATGCCGAGGGGCGCACGCTTCACCATGCTCGCAAACGGGCTAAACGTCGGAATAGCATCGAGCATCGTCCGGTCCCTGATAACAATGAATTCCCACGGCTGTTCGTTCGCCGCTGAAGGCGCGCTCATCGCCGCCGCAAGGAGCTTTTCCGTCGTCTCATCATCAATTTGCTCGTTAGTGTATCGTCGTACACTTCTTCGCGTCAGAATAGTTTCTAATGCATCCATATGTTGGTCCCTCCACATGTCGTTTGTCTGCGCTCACGTGGTCATGCGTGCTCGCGCCGCAGTGAATGCTACTTTCGCCCAGTCGGAATGCGACAAGAGCAACTGACTGCTTACTGCAGCTTCAGTCCTCCGCTAACGACACGTGCTTGCTCTCGAAGCTAGCCGCGCTGGCATTTGACCCCCCCAGCGGTCGCTTCCGTCGAAACGGCTTCACGCAGTTTTTCTCAGGGGCTTTTTTGGCGCGGGTGAATTGAGTCCTTCGAACACGCACGCTGCACCATCGACGCAATCGTTCAGCTTCGTTTCAAAAACGTGGGTGACGGCAGAAAACGTAACCTCTACAAAGTCGATGCCCCTTGACGTCAACTTCACTAGGTGAGAAAGCGATTCGTGGCGTTGCTCAATAATTCCCTTGTTCATAAAATAGTTGACGACAGATACGCACGTGTTGTAATCGAAACCCAGTTTTCGGGTGATCGTACGAACGTCCCCGCAGGTGCAGGTGTCGCCCTGCGTGACTGAATAGAGCGTATGGATAAACTGGTCTTGCTTGCATCGCAAGTCGTCGAGGTGCCGTTGCATAGTCTCTCCTCTGTTATACATTTGTTATTCATTCCAAAGCTCAAATAACTTCGTAAGGGAAAAATGTCAATGCACTCTGCTAGGCGAATTCTCCAGCCCAAATCTTATCCTGTCTCAAAATCTCGGGGCTATGGTCGCGCTGCGCACGAGCTGGCCTGGATCGGTTGTTCCTAGCGCGGTGCAAGCGCGTTGTGCTATCAGGGCACTAACGAGATAACTTGCTTAGGTGGAAGATCGAGTGCTTGTCCGTGGCGCGCGTTTCTTGAACCGTATTCCGCCATCTCCTGGATAGTGGTGGCGATGATCGTGTTCGCCGTAGCGGATATCCGCAGGAATCCCTCCAGGAAACGCTTCGCACGTGGTCTTTGAGTTAGGACACCTATGAGCGCATTGAAAACAGCGCGGGATATGGGCGAGCAGCATCTATGAACCCCATGTGTTTGATGCTCCCGACGCCGAAGAAGCCTCGCCAAGAGCGTGGCGAAATAACTCGGCTCGAGCGGTACCTCGTCTCTGAATAATTACTCAAGCGCGAGCGGCCGTTTGCGCTGGGTCGAGTTGTAACTTCGGTAGCAACGCAGTCCGGTTTGAAAAGCGGGACATAAGCTTATAACCCCCGCGCTGTAATCTCGGCTATATGTACATTGGTAAGTCAGTTCGCCTTGAGCGTATTTTTAACCGGGACACGAGCAATACCATTATCGTGCCCATGGACCACGGCGTCAGCGTAGGCCCCATCAGAGGCCTCGAGGATCTCCGCATCGCCGTAAATAGGGTCGCCGAGGGCGGGGCCAATGCCGTGCTTGGGCATATCGGCCTGGCAAAACACGGTCACAGAGGCTATGGTCGTGACGTCGGGCTGATAATGCATCTCTCAGCGAGCACGTCACTTGCTCCCGATCCAAACCGCAAGGTGCTTGTAAAGACCGTTGAAGAGGCCATCAAATTTGGCGCGGATGCAGTCAGCGTTCACGTGAACATTGGGGCGCAGAATGAATCCGAAATGCTCGCCACACTTGGGCAGATTTCGGAACGGTGCGACTACTGGGGCATGCCTCTGCTTGCGATGATGTATCCGCGAGGCGAGAAGGTCGACGATGAACACAACGTTGAGCACGTGAAACTCGCTGCGCGGGTTGGCGCGGAACTGGGAGCCGATATCATCAAGACGAATTATACGGGCGAGATCGACACCTTCAGAGAAGTCATCGCCGGATGTCCAGTGCCGGTCGTGGTCGCGGGTGGCCCGCAAATGGACACTGAACGCGAGCTGCTGCAGATGGTGAGAGACTCGATCGACGCAGGAGGGCGTGGCGTCGCGATAGGAAGGAACATATTTCAAGCGAAGGATCCGACCGACTTAGTGAGAAAGATCGCGCGTGTAGTTCACGAAGGTTACGA
>DASPOC010000083.1:0-5587 GCA_035626195.1 Bathyarchaeia archaeon
AACTCTGCTTCGGTCCCTTCAGGAATTGTAGCGCCAGCGGCGATATCGTGACCGCCTCCGACACCGCCGACTGAATCAGCCGCGTCACTCATAGCTCTTGCAAGATTCAAGTGGCGTTCGACGAGACTTTGGGTTCCCCTAGCGGACGCTTTGACTCCTTCGTCCGAGTTCGCCAATCCTACTATCGGCAACTTCCTATCTACGCCTTCCAAGTTTTTACACATTCCAGCGACGATCCCGACGATCGTTTCAAGTATATGGTCGCCTGCGTGGAAATACTGCAAGTTTGAGAGCGTCGTCACACCTGTTTCCTTGACGTAATTGAGCCCTCGAGCAAGATTCTCCCTATGCATCAACAGGAGCTCATTTGCTTTTCTGTAGCTCCCTGCTCGGTCACCTAGACAAACGTCGACTCCGATCTTCTCGAAACTGTATCGCGCGGTAGCGTTCAGTAGCGTGGCATATTCGGATGCATCCCGAAGTGCAGTCCCCGGTTGCTCTTTTAAGAGGGTGTAGACCTCTCCAACCAGGTTCTGCACCCTTTCAGGGAGCATGCCTTCAGTCAAGCACCTTTGGATGAGGGCAGAAATGATACTGCGCCTTTCGGCGCTGCTAAGATCTATCCACTTTTTCCATTCGCCCTCTTCTTTGAGCTCAATATTCAAGCTAGCCAAGAGCTCCAAGATTTGGGCACGGTTTCCTGTTATTCCTGGGATAAAAGGGCTGGACGCATATTCGAGCAGTTTGTGAACGGGTCGCGTTTGTCGGCCAAAAGCCTGCAAATCAGTTTCTGCTCTTACTATCGCGTTTTTTTCGGCTTCGTCGAGTATCAGCCTGTTCACACCTCTCAGTCGCCCTTCTCTAATGTGTTGTAAATCACCGACGGCACCAACAACGGCTAAATCGGAAAGCTCCACATTGTCGCCGAGGGCTCTGGCGATCAAATAAGTGGCCCCAGATCCACTTAGGTCGATGGCGCCGTTAAACCCAAAAAGGTGGGGGTTAAGGTGAAATGCCATCTCGGAGCTTCCTGCTGGTTGGTGATGGTCAGCGATTATGCATGCTGGTCCCAAGTCGTCCATTAGATCGAGGCTCCCGCTTCCTAAGTCCGTGAACATCGCTGCGTCTGCGCCGGAAACACTCTGCATAACCGGGAGATCCAATTTTTTGACGATTTTAATTTCATTGCCTATCTCCATCTTGTTGAGCGCGCGGCAGATGATGCTGGCAGCAGCAAGACCGTCCGCATCAACGTGAGAAACGATCGTAATTTCGTCCTGCTTCTTGAGAGCTTGCGCGCATTCTCGTGCACGTTTTAAGAGTTGTTCCATCAAAATCCCTAGGTTAGCGGCGTGTCTAATGATGCGAAGCCTCTAAATTTGTCGCCCATTCTGTATTTGCGGGAAAGCCGATATAAAACTTACTTGACGTTCCCGAAATCCGCACATTCTCCCACAGATCCTCGTGCGATCTACACTCGAACGCTCGCTGCGCGCTAGCTGAAACGCTGTACTTGCTTTGCTCAACAACTCCGAGCTCTCGATGATACAAGAGCTGATATATTCTGGTAAGAGAGCTATTAGATGGCATATGGCAGTCGCCCACAGAAGCTGAGTAGTAGCCTGCGCCCACCAATGCGGCCTTTGGGCCTAAGAGCGATGTTTTTCCCAACGGAACCTCCTTTTTCTCAATGTTAGGCCCCAGGCCACGCATCCAAAACCAAGAATGATTAGTATCGTCCCGATGTCACTGGGCGTGTTGAATAGATATGGCAGCAACGCTATTACGCAGAAGCCAGCACCCATTAGGATGAAAAGATGTCCGACGTTGTCGCCCACTCTGAGCAGGTAAATAGCTAAAATTGCTGCTAGTACTGGGAGTGCAACCAGTGCCACTAGATTCGCGTTTACCATATTTGCCGCTTCACGATTGAAGCCTGTCAAACGTAAAGGCCTGATTCAAAGGTTCTCGTTGTTGGACGATCCCATCTGACGGCTTTGTCTGCGTTTTATCCACGCTTGACGTCTTGACTGCTCTTGAATAGGAGCCGGCTATCTTGGGGTTATTTCTCTGCCAATTCTTCGACTTCGTGTTTGCCGTGCTCTAGCTCATCAGCTTGTTCGCTATCTATCTGTAACAGAAGAGCTTGGAACTCGCCGACGTGGGTTTTTTCTTCTTTAGCAACATCTAGTAGGTTAGCTTTGATAGCTTCACTTCTGGCCAGGGAAGCCATCTGTTCATAAAGATTGATTGCATCAAGCTCAGCAATGATGCTAGCTCGTAAAATCTCTCTATCAACGTTTTTCGTGTCAATCGCACTTAGATCTATAGGAATAGTTGATAACATGGTCGACCTCGCACTATATACTCCAACTGTTAAGGTAAAGCTTTTGGATATGCCCTTCTTCCGCGCGGACGAGCTACAGTGGCACAACTCATCATCCTTTGAGCTCAGCGCCACAAATTGAGGCGGCGAGAGCATTACGACGCAGATCGCGCAATTACCACAAGGTTTATTTGAAACTGCAGTAATGCTGGGTTAATGAAACTGTTCAAGACAGTCTTAACCATCCTCATCATTACCGGTTTGGCATTGGCGTGCGCGGGATGCACGGTCAACATAAAAAATCTCACGCAAAATAAAACTCTGCAAACTGGCAAACCACTTAATGTGCCGGACTATCCCAATGCCACTAGAACGTCGTATTCCAATGTCAGATTCGTCGGGCAAGTTATAAGCTACCGGACGAACGACACCCCCAAACAGGTTTTAGAGTTTTACAAATCTCAAATGCAAGAACGAGGCTACAACATAAGCAGAAGCTTCGCAAACGCCTCCGAAACTGGCGGTTTGATCATATTCGCTAAGGGACAAGACACTGTGTGGGTCACAGTCGGCCAGAATAACGGCCTAACGAGTATCGCTGTGCGCACTTCATTTCAAGCTTAGGATCCAAATTAATCTGCGCAGCCATCAGTCTAGCTCCAATTTCATTTTGTCGTGGCAGTCCTTTCGTTTTTCTCTGACAGCAGTGAGATAGCGAGTGACGTTGACGTCGTGGAACGCAGCGTTTTTGAAAAGCCTGGAATCGCATGAGCACAACACGTAGAAGCCACACCAGATTGAGCGAACCACGGCCCTTAGTAAATGAACCCGCTCTGGTTGTGGGTAGCACGCTCGTATTGGCTGATCTCCATATCGGAATTGAGCACGAACTTGCGCTAAACGGCATAAACATTCCGTCGCAGATTGATCGACGAATTGACCGGGCCCTCCGATATGTAGCGACCGCCAATGCTCAGCGTGTCGTACTTTTGGGAGACGTAAAGCACACGATCTCTAAAACCTCAGCACTTGAACGCCACGATATCCCCCGTTTTTTGCGATCGTTAGCTGAATGCGCGCCGGTCGACATTCTTCCGGGAAATCACGACGCTGGCATCGAATATTGGCTCCCACGCGACTCCCGCTTTCGAATTAAAATCTATCCATCAAAGGGCTGTAGTATCGACGGCGCGGGGCTTGTGCACGGGCACACGTGGCCTTCGACCAACCTACTGCATTGCGACTATGTGATCATGGGGCATAACCATCCAACCGTACGCATGGCTGATCCGCTCGGCCATATTAGTTCGAAGCCAGTTTGGATCCGGACCCGCTTTGTTGAGAGCGTATTTCGAGAGCGATATCCAGAAATCGACGGCTACACTAATCCGCGCGTCATAATTATGCCTGCCTTTAACGAGCTTAGTACCGGAATCGCATTCAACGAAGCCTCTTACGAAACGTTACTAGGGCCGCTTTTCTCAAATCGAGCGATCGAGCTTGACACAGCACAGGCGTACCTCTTAGACGGCACATATCTGGGAACCGTTGAGCAATTGCGAGGCATTGCGCCAAGTCACAGAAAGTCAAGAAGGATTACGTCATTCCGAAAAAAGAACGAGCACCGAGCTCTTGACTAAATAGCAAGCAAGTGGGCGCTTCCATTTTGGATCGCGCGACCTGCTATTCGGGAATCCGGCTACGACTTTTTGCGCGCGAGGTGAGACAATCTGATCCTTTTTTTGCCATAGATGCTGCCGGACAACTCGTAAACTGTAAGTAGCTTAAAGTCAACAACGAGGCTGCAGGCAGCGCAATGGCAGTGGAATGGCTCTATTTTGCATTGTTGTCGTCATTGTTGATTTCTGGCGTGAATATTATTGACAAGATTCTGATTTCCGACTATAGAATTCCGCCACTCGTGTATGTCTTAGTAATTAGCGCCACCAGCCTTATGCCGCTTGTTATTCTTCCTTTCTTCACACTGACGGCCCTGCCATTTGGTGTGCTTGTATTCACTATTGTTGTCGGTTTCGTTCGCATCTACTACACATTGCCTTATTTCAAAGCACTCTCAGTGGAAGAGGTGTCGAGGGTCATACCTCTTCTTCAGCTCACTCCTGTATTTGTGTTGATTCTCTCCAGCCTCTTGCTTCGCGAAACGCTCAACCCGCAAGATTACCTAGCGTTCGGGCTTTTGGTTCTTGGAGGGACACTTTTCGCGGTTCGACTTGGCAAAGGAATTCGTATCTCCCTTGCTTTTTATCTTATGATCCTTTCGTCCTTCTTATTGGCTGTATATAGCGTAGCTTTGAAATATTTGTTCTCGACCCAAGACTTTTACACCGTATTCATTTGGGTGCAAATCGCTGGGTTCATAGCTTTCTTCCAGTTGCTAGCATTCCGGCCCTTGAGGGGCTCTCTTGTCACGACTTACAAGACCACGAGCAGGAAAATTGGAGTCATTCTCGTTGCCGAACAGGCACTGGCGTACGTTTCAGTTTTTGCCTACAGCTACGCGATAGCGCACGGGCCAATAACGTTGATAAGTTCTGTCGGTGCGACACAGCCTCTCTTCGTGCTACTTTTCGCGACGGTATTGTCCTATCGCTTTCCGCGGGTGCTGAGAGAGGAGCTCACGCGGATGGATCTCGCGCTCAAGGGGCTCGGACTTGTTGCGATCCTTTCAGGAACCTATTTGATCCAGGTGCTGGGAACATCCGTGATTTAGTGATCTGCCGGTTTAGCAGAACGCGGCTACAGTTCGCGTAGGCTCGGCGTCATCTTTAGAGCTAACGTAATTAAAATGATTAGGCCTCGTTCTCTAGACCTTTTGCCCAGCGTACTCGGCCATCTTTCCTGAGGCAAGCAAAATCACGTTGTGGTCTCGCGATATACTTGCTCATGATATCGACTCTGAAACCAACTTAATGGGGTGGGTCATGCGCGGCGCACCTCGTCACTGAATTCGTGATCCTCCCGCAAAAAAACGCGTTGGCTCTTAATCGTGCAAACGTACATACTAGTTTTTTTTTTGCAAAAAAGGCTGTTTTTTGAACACCGATACATTAATATTCAGGAAAAAAGAATTATTTGCCGACAACTCCTCACAGGTTTTTCGTTGTATTTGAGGGGTTACATAAACCTACTGAGTTTATGGTTGGTGAAAAAATGGCTAGGGAAATAAATTTTGGTATAGAGTTTGTGCCGAATATGCCGCCGAATCAGTGCGCAGACAGGGTGAAGTTGGCAGAAGACAAC
>DASPOC010000084.1:0-13186 GCA_035626195.1 Bathyarchaeia archaeon
TATGACATCATCAATTCTGAGAATCATTATCGCAGATTCTGACGCAGAGCCGATTGCTTGAGTTTTTGTCCTAAGTGGTTCCACAACGCCTGCATCGACCATATCGATGGCATCACCCGTAAAGACATTTAGTCCAGCAGTCGTCATTCCCTGTTCATGTTTTGACCTAAGTTCAACAAGCGTGTCGATGGTATCAAGACCAGCATTTTCCGCTAGGGTCTTTGGAATTACTTCCAAAGCGTCAGCGAACGCATTGATGGCGAGTTGCTCCCGGCCACCTACGGTAGAAGCGTAGTCTCTGAGCTTTAGTGCCAGTTCGACTTCAGTTGCACCACCACCAGCGACCAGTTTCTCATCTTCTATCGCGACGCCGACTACTCGTAGCGCGTCGTTTACTGCTCGCTCTATGTCGTCCACGACGTGCTCGGTCCCTCCGTGAAGCATGATGGACACTGCTTTCGGGTTCTCGCACTTTTCGACAAAGATCATCTCGTCGCCGCCAACTTTCCGCTCTTCAACAAGCCCAGCGTGGCCCAGGTCTCCTTTTTCCAGCTCGTCTACGCTCGAAGCGATCTTTGCGTTGGTAGCTCTCGCAAGTTTTTCCATATCGCTCTTTTTAACGCGTCGTGCCGCGAGAATCCCGGCTTTCGACAGGTAGTGTTGGGCGAGGTCATCGATCCCCTTCTGACAGAATACTACGGTAGCACCCTTGCTCTTGATCTTGTCAACCATGCCCTTGATCATTTCCTCTTCTTGACCGAGGAACGCCTGGAGCTGGTCTGGCGACGTGATCGAGATTTCGGCGTCAACCTCTGTATCCTTAAGCTCGATTGCGCCGTTTATGAGAGCAATCTTTGCTTTGGCGACGCTTTTCGGCATACCAGTCGAAACACGCTCTTTGTCTATGATCATGCCCTCGACGAGTTCGGACGAGTCGATGCTTCCCCCAACCTTTTTCTCAATCTTGATGTTGTCGATGTCGAAGATGTTCTTCCCGTTTTCAGTTTCAACGACAGCTTTTACTGCTTTGACAGACATCGCAGCGAGTTTCTCTTTTGACGCTTCGGCGCCTTTGCCGGTCATCGCTGTAATCGCCACTTTTTTCAGAAGTTCCACGTCATCGGGTGACACGGGGATCGCCACTGTGTCGAGCGTTTCTCGCGCTTTTACTGCAGCTAGTCTGAATCCCGATGCTATGATGGTAGGGTGCACGTCTTGTTCGAGAAGGTTCTCTGCTTTTCTGAGCAGTTCGCCTGTAATGATAACTGCTGTGGTCGTTCCGTCTCCGACTTCGTCGTCTTGAGTCCGGGCGACTTCAACGATCATTTTTGCTGCGGGGTGCTCAATATCCATCTCCTTAAGGATCGTAACCCCATCATTTGTAATGACGACATCACCAAGTGTGTCCACGAGCATCTTATCCATGCCTTTAGGGCCTAGCGTCGTCCTCACGGCCGAAGCAACCGCCTTGGCAGCGGTTATGTTCATGCCCTGGGCCTCTTTGCCTCGAGTCCTCTGGCTGCCTTCTTTAAGAATCAATATGGGCTGTCCGCCCAGTTGTCCGACTTGTCCACCAAGTTGTCCTGCCATGTTTTTCTCTCCGTTTAGCGTGATCAATCCTAATGCGTATAGGTTCGGCTTAACTATGCAGAAAGTTCTATAAAAGCATTTTGTCCGAATAAGCCTCGGGCAAGCGCAGCTATTCTTCGGAGCGCTCTCGCACGAGATGCATCAATTCAGTCGAGCTATCCAAGTCTTCAAGCTCTTGCAGACGCACGATAACCGTGTGTAAGATCCTGAAACACTTGGGTTCATCGTCAGTGATGTATAGCGAGTGCGCGGATACGACTCGCGCTATGCTACTCATCAGTTCGGCCCTTTTTGCCATCAGGCTCGCGTTCCCGCTGATTCCGGTCAGTAAGGTCTCTTCCTTGGTCTGCGACAGCATGTCAAACGGTGCTTGAAACATCGGGAGCACTGTGAATCCTAAGTCAACGAGCAACGATATTGCCTGTTTCTCCATGGGCGGAAGTACACCAGCTTTCGCTGTTTCCTTGCGAAAACTGTGTCGGGCAAGCAGGCTTATTGGCACGGCAAGCGGTGCGTCTAGAATCGCCTCGAGCCTGACAGCTATTTCGACTTTAGCATCCATTCCTTCTTCGTATTTGCGAATACTTCTTCGCGAAACGCCTAGCTGCGACGCCATTGCACCTAGAGACAGGTTCTTGCTACTGCGAGCTGCATAGAGGGCATCCTCATCTAATTTCACGTATAGTCCGCCGGGAGCGGCGTAAATGAGCGGTGGAAGTTCATCTATGAAGAAATCTGAAAGCGTGTCGACGTTAACAGCGGGGACCCCGTAACGCACATACACCGCACCCTCCTGGAGGTCGTGATTTCGAGCTTTCTCGCCGACAAGCAAAGGCGAGGCATAGAAGCACTCTGCAAGTTTCTTCAGTTCAAAGGCTGTTTCTTCGCTTAGGCCGTCGATATTTGAAAGCATCTTCAAGAAAAGTAGAATTGAGCCTCTCCTAGCAGTGATGTCGAAGCATCTAGAGCGAACGTCACATCGCTTCGACGTTACGAAACCTGCCGTGTGTAGCACCTTAGCAGCTTGGTCTGCTAGCAGATCTTGACGCATTATCGGGGTTTTCCTGGGTGATTGCAAGCCGCTAGAGCTTGCGGATCTATCCTACCTCGAATGATATATTCAAAAAGATACTTATATACTTCTATCGATAAAAAAATGAGGCGCTTGCGGGCATGCTTATCGGAATCGACGATACTGATTCAAAGCGCGGGATGTGCACCACTTACTTGGGCACTTTGTTAAAAAAAGCGCTCGAACAAGAGCTGAACGAAATAATTCAGCTTCGCTTAGTGCGGCTGAATCCGACAATACGATTTAAGACTAGAGGAAACGCCTCAATTTGTCTCTCGATCAGACATTCGTATGACGTTCAAGATATCGTGCGCAAGCACATCGAACAAATGGCGCACCTTGATGATTACAATACACATCCTGGCGCTGTTTTTCTTGGTGAAGATGTAATTCCAGTAGATATCCAGCGCTTCGCCTGCGATGCTGTGCACGCCGAGCTCTCCTTGGAAAAGGCAACGGACCTCATCGAAAGGCACAGGCTGGATTTTTTATCATTTAAGAGCGGTAGAGGCTTAATTGGGGCGCTTGCCGCGGTAGGCGCGACGGCTGAAAGCTGCTCTTCGTACGAACTTATTGCGTATCGTTTTGAGAAAAATTGTGCAAAAAAACGTTACATAAATGTGCAATCAGTTTGGCATGCCGATGCGGCTACTTACCCCTACACGTGGGATACGCTCGATCGAAACGGTGAAACGGTTATATGTGCCCCGCACTCTTCAGATCCGATACTCTATGGAATCAGGGGAGATGACCCACATCAAATACTCGCGGCGCACAGCAAAATTATCTCAGAGCCATTTGAGCATCTAACGCTTTACAGGACCAATCAGGGGACAGACGCACACGTTCGACCCGCTCAAATTCGAGAGTTGGAAGAAGGCCGCTCCTACAAGGTGACTGCCGTGATAACCAGCGCACCGTGGACAATAATAGGGGGGCATACTTTTGTCGTAGTAGGAGACGACGGTGGCAAGCTGCTATGCGTCGCATTCGAACCCACTAAGCAATTCCGAACCACGGTCCGCGAGTTGCGTGTCGGCGACAAGGTGGTGGTCCAAGGCAGCTACCTCAAAAAATGCCTGCACTTAGAGAAATTGCGAGTTGTGGAACTCTGCGATCAATATAAAATAGGGAATCCTGTCTGCTGCGACAAAAGCATGAAGTCGCTCGGACGCGATAAGGGATATAAGTGCTCAAAGTGCAAGGCAATCAAGCGTGTTAGACTTAGAGATCAAATATCGATAAAAAGACAAGTTGCCCCTGGCGCGTATGAAGTCACCCCGTCTGCGAGACGTCATCTTGCAGAGCCACTTGTCAGGAGCCACAATCTTGGTTACGCTGTATTCCCAAGCAGATGAAACAACGTAAGCCGTCAGGTTCCTCCGCCCTTGCCCCGATGCGGAAGAGGTCCCTGGCTCTCAAGAAAAGCGCCTAGTCCTAGACCCATGTGCACAAGAGTTGACAGACGGGTTCTCAGAGGCTTGAGCCGATTTGACGGCCACGTAGTTCACTTGACGCACACTGATCTAGACGCGGTATGCTGTGACGCACTCTTTAGGCGAAAATATGGAAATGTGTTTACGATCTTTTCTTCAGTTCAAGATTACAGCTCCTACACGGAGCTTCTCGCTAAGGCCGAAAAAACGACGAACCTGACGTTGTGTCTTTCGGATCTTGGGGGCAACACGAGCGCTCTTGAAGTTATTGTGCGCCTGAAAAGCAAAGGATGGCGCGTTGAGTGGCGCGACCATCACGTTTGGGATGAGCGTCTTCTCGGAGATATCAAGAGCGTTATCGACTACTTGCGCGTCGATCGCGAACTATGTGGGTGCGAAATCGTATACACGGACCTACTAGATGGCGATTTGATCGCCAAAGAAATTGCGGCAATAGGGAGAGACAGAGATTTCTGGATCAACAGCGACCAGCGTTCTGAAGTGCTCTCTACCGCGATAATTGATGACAAGTCCCGAGAGCAGATAGCGCTAAAACTGTCGCGCGGAACTTTTGCAGACGCTCAGATCGAAGCAATGTATGCGCTTCAAATCGGTCGGAAGAGCGAAGCCATCAGCAAAGCGATCCAAAAGTCGGTTCTGCTCGGTCGTACAGCGGTCACCACCAGCAACGGTTACACAAGCGATGTGGCTGCGAGGCTTAGGGACAAATATCACTCAACAACGGAGATCATTTTACGACGGAATGGTGTATTCTCAGTCAGAACGGTCGCTCCCGTGAGTAACCTAATCGCAATGCTTTTTAACGGAGGTGGGCATCCGCACGCTGCTGGCGGCAATCTCTGTTTCACGAGACGAGACCAGATAGGATTTAGGCTGTTCGGGTATCGACTTGCGAAGGTGCAAAAGCTTATCGAAACGGCATCGAGGTTCGATCATTCTTGACCGACCGCGTGCCCCCACGCAACTCAGCGATTAGGGCAGCCACCTCTTCTAGATCATAGATCTCCCTAAGTACTATGATATGACCACTCGTGGTCTTAATAATGAGATTTCCCGTTCTCAACAGCCTTTCTAAGAAGCTCTGTTGCTTTGCGTGCTTCGCAACACGATTGAGCGGGATAACTGCTGTCTTCTTCAAAAGAAAACCTTTTTCAATGGATATATCACGTGAGGTGATTCCGTATCTCTCCGAATAAACGGTGAGAGCGGTTCGAGCGGCGACGAAGACAAAAAGCAGCAATGCGGCCCCCCTAAGCGACGTTGCGACTAAGCTGACGTTTACGAGGCTCTGGACAAAGAAAGACCCGAAAAGGAGGACCACTAGCAGCAGTACAAGCCCCTTATGTTTCAGCGCGCAACCCAAAATACTGGGACGGGCCAAATACAAGAGCTCTTCATCTTCTGTGTCTAATCCGCCTTTAACTATCGGATAGGCGGGTCGGGGGGCGCTAATCCGCTCGGTGTCATAGCGGGCGCCATAAAAGGAGCGGTCGCCAGTGGCCTGTGTGGAATATGATGCAGCCGCGGTTCGGTCGTTGACATACGTCGCGACATAATCACGCATCTCCTCTGACACCATTAAGGCAATTCTTGCGATTTCGGGGGTGATCTTAATCTTCTGAAAAGCGATGATGCCTGATTCCCACCAGTAATCTAGCGAGTCCGCGTTCTTTTCTATCTGAGCTCGCAAGGCTGGATTGAAAACGAAGCGTCCTTGACTCCTACGTTCATCTTGAAGGCAGAGCTGGTACAGTTCTTTAATTCGATGAGCGTTTAAAATGACTTCTTCATAATCGCCTGATTGATAGAAACGTCGCGCTTTTTCTATTAGTCGATCTAGTGCCCCTGCGGCCGCCGCAAATTCAGTTGTTGAGGAGAAGATGTGGGAGTCTCTATCTTCTGCACGTGGACGGTCCCAGTGGTCCGTGCTGTACCCTAACATAAGCTTCACGCCAGCCCCAGTAACTTGTGCACTTGCGGAATGATCCTTACCTGGCTTAAATGCCTGGCAGCGACATCCATCAGCCGAAAGAGCTGCCCGCCATCCGGCGGAACTGCGCGACGCGTATGAGTAACTGGCTGCAGCACCAGAAGTAGATCGGTGCTGATACCCGCGATGCGCTGCGCAACGAAGTCAATCATTTCACTCGAAGTTTGCTTCAGCACAACGATTTTGACAAAAACGTCAGTCTGCGAAAGGCAAAATGCTTCGATGGTGCGTAGCTCTTCCCTAAGCAATGAATGATAGGTGGGGCTAGCACCGTGTTCGGGCAGTTTTACATCACACGCGGCAACATCCACCGCGTGTATGAGGCGCATTGCGCGGCGTGAATTCATTCCGTTCGTCTCAAGATAGAGAGGTTTGGCTAGCTCTTGCGCGAGATCTAAGATGAACTCTGTATATAGCAAGGGTTCGCCGCCAGTCAAGCTAAGATGCGTTGTCGCTGGGGTCCATAAGCTTCCCACAATTTGGGCCAGATTGTTCGCTGAAATCGGATTCTGAAGTTGATGCGCAGAGTTGCACGTCACTCGACTTCCGCTCTCGACAGGTCTCGCAGATGCTGAATCACAATAAACGCACGTAAGCGGACAGCCTTGGAATCTGACGAAAACTTGGCGCGTTCCGATATAAGGCCCCTCTCCTTGCATCGAATTGAACACCTCAAAAACGTTCGCTGTCGCTACCATTTTTGCCGGTACGAATTAGGTATCACCTAGCCGCGTTAGCAGCGGGTCTTCTTTGTTCAATTCCTGAAAAGCGCGGTGTCTGCGCAGGCAGGACTCGCAAACACGACACGGACCGTCTTCGCCAGCGTAGCACGACCATGACCATTCGAGAGGCGCTCCGATGCGCAAGCCAACTGCTGCGATCTCAGTTTTGTCGTATTCTATAAGCGGAGCAACAATCTCTACTTGGTCTAGAACAGCATATTGCAGGACACGGTTGAAAGAAGTCACGAAATCGGCCGAGTTATCCGGGAACGTTCGAGCCTCCTCTTTGTTGAATCCGACGACAACGGTTTTATAGCGATAATTTTCGCAAAACGCTGCCGCAATTGAAAGAAAAACGGCGTTTCGAGCCGGCACCCATACGGCTTTTGCAGTTTCACGTACTACTGAGTAGTCTTCCAGCGTCTCTTTGATGAGCTGTGGCAGTTCGTTGTTATCTGTGAGTGCTCCCTCGAAACTCGCATACCACGGCAATTCGATGACGTGATGGCTTACGTTGTACGTCGCGCATATTTTGGAAGCAAATTCGATTTCTTTGCTGCGCGCCTTCTGACCGTAGTCGAACGTGAGGCACTTAATACTATCATAGGCGTTATATGCGAGTTTGAAGGATACTACCGAGTCCAAGCCTGCTGACAGCAAAACAACAGCTCGTGACATTTTGACGCCTCGCACTCGCAGATTTCTATTAGGCAAAGCATTAATTAAAATTGCCTATTCATGTATTCACATGCACAAAACTGCAGAGATTCTTGTGTCTGGTCATGTACAAGCGGTGGGCTACCGCCTTTATACTAAGCGATATGCTGATCATTTGGGCCTTACTGGTTCCGTAAAAAACTTGACTGACGGAAATGTGAGGGTGGTAGCATCAGGCGCAGAAGAGGATCTCGCACGTTTTATTGAGAGATTGTGGGAGGGCCCACGAGCGGCAATAATTAAAGACGTGAAAGTGACGTGGCAGAAGGAAGAAAAAACCTTCGCAGAATTTATCATGAAGTGAGTCGCGCTGTGCCACTGGCAGCGGCTGCTGTGTCTCGGACTATTTTCGGTGGTCTTGTCCATCTGTAGTTTCGCACTGTTGCACGCTTGTGTTTGGTACTTATACAGTTACAGTCTCGTTCGCTGGTTGCTAAAGCTAGGCCCAAAGCAAACTTTCGAGACTCGCGCCACGCTTTGGGGCCTACATCGCTCAGGTTAGGTTTATCGAGCTATCGTCGCCGCCCTATTTTGGGCACGTCAGCACGTGGCCAGGCAAGCGTCCTGACAAGAGACGAACGCAAGCACTCTGCCAATTCTCAGCTGCTTTTCTAGAATGACACTGACGCGGCAACACGCCACGGATTACGCCCATCGTCGCCGAGGATCAGTCATTATGTCGACAAGCGTCGCTTTTTTCGCGGAGAGGGCGTTTTTCAACGCTTCTTTCAGATCTTGAGGGTCGTCAACAGTAAGTCCCTCCCCTCCGCAGGCGTCTGCATAGCGCGCAAAATCGATCTTGCGCAAGTCAGTTGCAAAATGCGGAACGCCGGCTTCATCCTGCTCGTGTTCAATCATAGCGAGCCTGGCGTTGTCGAGCAATACAACGGTTAAGGGCAGCTCGTTAGCTACGGCAGTGGCGAAATCGCCCATTATCATCGTGAAGCCCCCGTCGCCGGTTGTACAGACCACTTGGCGGTCAGGGTACACTAGTTGTGCAGCCAGCGCTGCGGGCAGGCCAAAACCCATGGACGCGACATATCCGGATATCAAGATTTCTTGATCTGTTGCCACGAAGTTGCGCGCAAACCAGAGCGTATTATCTCCGACGTCGTTTGCTATGATGGCGTCGCGATCGATAACCTCTTGCAGCGCGTCCATTATTTGTGGCCCTCGCACAGGGGACACGTCTGAAGCGATTTCTTGCTGTTTTTTTTGCTCCCAGCGTTTCTTGATACGGGCCACCTGATCCAAGTAACCATCTGTGTGCTTATCAGTCACTTTCTCGTGCAACGCAGGCAGTACCATCGCCGCATCTCCGACGAGTCCGACGCTCACGGGGAACTTCCGCCCAATCATGATTGGCTCGAGGTCAATTTGAACTTGCGGCAGGTACGACGGCACGGCTGTTTTATCTGAATAGGAGCATCCAACGGTGACCAGCAAATCCGCGCCAAATACCACCCTCTTCGCTGGATCGGTGCCTATGTCCCCCATTACGCCTAGGGCGAGAGCGTGATCCTCTGGAATGATGCCTTTGGCTTTGTAGGTTGTGGCAACTGGAGCATCGATCTTTTCTGCTAGTCGTAAGACGGAGTCTCTCTGTCTTCGAGCGCCGTATCCAACGATCAGCACCGGCCTTTCCGCCGCATCAATTGCTTTCGCTGCCGCGGCAATCAGGTGGGGATGAGGCATCAGTCGCAAATCAGGCAACCTGCCTTCTTTCGGCTTAGTTCTCACGTTGGGAAGCACGGGAAGCGTCTGCACGTTCGTTGGTATGCCCAAATGAGAGACGCTGTGCCCAACAATCGCTTGCTTCATGGCTACCGTGAGAAGCTCGGTTACTTGCTCTGGTGCGTCAATAACCTCGTTAAAATCGGCGACCGCCTCAAAGAGCGCGTGCTGATCGATCTCTTGGAACGATCCCAAGCCCAAGAACTGCAACCCAACTTGTCCGGTTATGGCCAGCACCGGCGCGTGGTCCATTTTTGCATCATAAAGCCCCGTCACCAAGTTCGTCGCTCCCGGTCCGGCTATGGAGAGACACACTCCTAAGTCACCGGTGAGCTTAGCATAAGCAGACGCCATGAAGGCGGCGACTTCCTCGTGCCGCACGAGCACGAAGCGTATCTGGTCGCTTCTCCTTCTGATTGCATCAACGATTTGAAGCGATGTCTCGCCAGGGATTCCGTAAACCTGTTTTATGCCCCATTCAACGAGCTGCTCAACGATTACGTCGGCCACCAGCCGCTGGGGCTCGCCTACTGCCGTCTCACCACTCACGTCTGCAATGCCTCCTTTCGGGTTCAGCTAAACGCCGGTGGCTCGCTGTCTCCGCGCTGAACAGCCACAAGCTGATCGCGCTGAGCCCGACGCCTAGTTTCTCCAAGTAGCTCCACTACTTAAAGATTACACATTAGAGAGGCCTTATAAGCAGCAGCTTTGGCGCCAGACAACAATTGCTGCACTGAGGGCTCGCTATAAATTCTGTGTTCTGACGCTTGGGCTTAGCTTGCACGGAGTTGCACGTTTTCGCTTGACGCGATTTTGATACCAGTCGCGACGACTCTAAGGCCTGCGCAGAATCACGCCATTGTCGGATAAGCCACTCCTGACAGTTCGCTCGTGTCGGGCGTTAGGGCAACCAAATCGTGCACGTCTAATCTGTGAACGTCATTCTTGCCTACCGCTCTCGCAATATCGGCCAGCTCTGACGTTGAAACGCGTATGAAATTAGCAAGCTTGCGGGCGCCACGATCGATGTTGAATCGCTTGACGAGATCGGGGTCCTGCGTCGTTGTGCCGGTGGGGCATTGGTTGGTTTCACATATGCGGTAGTATTCGCAGGACATCGCCCAGAGCGCAGCTGTCGCGATGTAGACCGCGTCCGCCCCCAGAGCTAAGCACTTTGCAAAATCACCAGCCGTGCGCAATCCTCCTGCCGCAATGAGCTCCGCGTGTTGCCGGTACCCAACCTCCTTGAGATATTGATGAGCCCGGGGCAGGAAGTTGATGAGAGGGAGCCCGAAGTTGTCTCGGATATAGCCAGGGGGGGCGCCACTGCCCCCTCCAAACCCGTCAACGACGATGTAGTCGGGCTCTGCATAAACGATTACGTCGAGGTCTTTATGGACGTGTCCGCCCGCAAACTTGATGCCCACTGGCTTGCCCTCTGTTGTGTCTCGGAGCATGCTTATTTTCTGCTTGAGATCTTCGGCGCTATTGACATCTGCGTGCCGTGCGGGGCTTCGCGCGTCGGTGCCGACAGAAATGCCACGCGTTTTGGCGATGAGTTCGGTGACTTTGCTCGCCGGAACAAGGCTCCCGGTAGCAGGGTACGCCGACTGACTGATCCGAAACTCGATCATGTCGGCTTGCTTAAGCCGTTCATCCCAGACGCCAAAATGGCCAGTCGAGTATTGCAGCGTGAGGTAATTAGCGTATTCTCGCTCTTCATCGAGCATACCGCCCTCGCCGGTATTTGCCGCTGTGCCTGCGAGCGTTGACGCTTTCGCAAGGGCGATCTTCTGTTTTTTGTTTAGGGCGCCGAAACTCATTCCAGAGATCATGATTGGCGTTTCGAGCGGAACCGGCTTCTTTGAGCGTCTGCCTATCGTGGTGCTTGTGTTAACTGGCTCTGTGGAGTCTAAGGGGAAGAGATAGAGTTGCGCCGGAAGGAAATTGAGCATGTCGAGGCTTGCCCGGATCTGCTTCATCGACCCCATGCCTTCCCGCAGTGATTTGTTCAGCGTTGCGGTCTTTTTAACGTCTAGAATTTTTTTGTACTCCAAAGGATGCTCATAATACGCCATTTCTCGCATGATTACCCCTCGGCTTCTACGCCGCTTATCACAGTGGCCGAGTTATATTTATTGGTTTCTAAACCCTGTGATGGAGTGGAATACCCAGGAAACCCAGTAGGAGCTTCACGTTTCGTGAAGTTTCTGCACATTATTGACCGACCCCGCGGAGGAGGCACATGGCAGGCAGTACGAGACGAAACAGGTTGGCTGAGAGTAGGCGTCGATTGACAAAGTTGCTTATCATCGCGGCTTTGATTGAGTATGGACTTCAGATAGGCGACATTGACGTTGGGAAAGTTGTCCAAGACGACATTGACGAGGCAGCAGATCTTGCTAAACACGGTTCAGTCCACGTACCAACAGTCGTAATTAACGTCCAGCAATTCGATCTTTTCGAGCGTTACGTTCCTGCTTGGTCATATTTGTCTATTGAAACAGGTGTATTAGACGTTCTCGGCACGTTCGACACTGGAGAGCTCATCATTGGTTTGCCGCATCACACAGAAAAACGATGTATCATGATCCCAAGCCGGATAGCGAAAGAATTTAAGGAGCTGAAAGCGCCAACTGCGTGAGCGACGTGCATGAAGCACACAAGTTACAAGCTGGCTGAGCTTTTAGCTAAGGGGCCACCTGTTGGTGCGCGCTCAAGTGAAGATGGGCCACACTACAACGCGACGGCCGTTACGGGAAGCTTTATGTCTTCCGCGCTCTTCGTAGCAAGCGTGCGGAAGGCTATAGTGCTCACGCTGTGCATCGTATCGTGCTGCTGCCTGGTCAGTGGTTGCACGGGCAGCGCGCCGAATCAGACTGCAAGTAGCGAGGGATCAAACCGTCTCCAAGCATCGCAAATCTCCATAAGTTCGGCTCGGACGAGGCTCGACGAGCCGGTGTCAATTCAAGCGACCTTGAAGGATGGGAACGGCCGGGTTTTGAATGGCAAGACAGTCGAATGGTTCATTGATGGCGCATCAGTCGGAAAAAGCCAAGTAAACAGTGGGACCACGATGATGAGCCTAACGAGCGAGTACGTCGACAAATTAGGTATCCAAACACATCAGGTCGGGGTGACTTTCTACGGAGATCAAAGTTACGAGAGCAGCACCGCTACTTCGTTTTTGCAGATTGCCGCGACCGGCGGGGCAGAGGGAACAGCTTCGACCAATTCCACCGAGAGTGCTCTTTGAGCGTTCTTGACACGCGCCGAGTGCGAGCTAGCTCTGATTTGGGTCGGTACTGCAGCTCTGTTTCTAGTGCAACAAAAATTGAGGCCTCGAGTAACGTCCGCAAGCTCGATGTACTACGACGGCAGTAGCTCCACGCGTCGTTGACTGTCAGTCGATCTTCGTTTCGTTTACGTATCGAGAAAAGTTGGGGTTTTTGAGGTCAATGAGATCTAGAAAAGTCTCAAAATCTTCCTCAAATTCAAGCCCAAAAAGCTCGGTCTCAAAGGTCGATGCTTGGCAATTCATTTCTCGTAATAGGATTGTAGCTCCTATTTAAACCTTTTCTTTTGTTTAGAAGGCAAAAAAACGGCGCTATGGTCTTCATACCAAAAGAACTCTCACACAGCGCAGCCAAGCGCCAACGCAGCACTCCAATGGAAATATCGGATGCGCGGACTGACTACATGCGTTGCAGGAGCGGCTCATAGTGCATCCCAAGCAGTTGGACGGCAGCGAAGGTTATATACAAAGCATGCGGGTTCATGGTTGATGAACCCGGAAATAGACCTTAATCAGCTCGTCGACGAGTTTTTGCGATTTGAAAAGTACGTGGAAGAATCCAAACTCTACGAACGCGTGGTCGCAGCTCCGTCGTTGTCAGATGACCAG
>DASPOC010000085.1:0-11847 GCA_035626195.1 Bathyarchaeia archaeon
GGTGACGTCGCAGCGGGTGACGACGTCAGATTTCCGCCGAGGGATGCCCACGCTGACCACGCTGACCCTTGGAACGACTTGTGCCAGAGCGCGTGGTCGGTGCCCTGTACAAAGGCGTCGAGACTGTTTGCATTCTGCGCGCACACGGCAGGGCCGGTGCCGGAAGCAAGTTGCCCACCGAGGCTTGACCAGGAGCCCCCGAAGGGGGCAGAGCTACTCGGTGGGTAATACGTTTGTAGGTCTGCGACTACCGATTCGAGTCCGCATGCTTTATAGTTGCTAAGCCCCCGAGGACTAGCACCGCACCATGCGTGGAAGCTGGTGAAGCCGATTCCATTAGCATACGACCAATCTAACATTGACTTGTAACTGGGTGTGCTGCCGCTAAGTGAGTTGGCAAGTATCTGGTTGGCGCCTCTAGTATTGTTCCACACGCCGGCGAGGATTCCGTTCTGGATTCCAAGCGCAGCGGCCTGTGTTGATCCATTTTGCATGTAAGGCCACTCTGCTGTGTAGTAGCTCTCCCAGCTGTCCGCGACCGTAAATGGGTCCTTATACACGTTTCCCCACAGACCACACTGATCACAGTTGAAGTTCACATAACCTTGGAAGTAATTCTTCATGTAAGCGAGATCGCCAGTCCTGCCGCCTTCCGAGGCGACGTAGCGCCAGCCGGCATTTTCAAGTGATTGGAAGTAGCCGCTGAAGTTGGTAATCGGCGTGTTCGATAGCTGCCCCTCGTTCCAAATGGGCGCCTCAACATCAATAATTGGCGTCATGCTAAGCGATTTGATCTTATTAAGCTCCGTCTGGTACGTTTGGTTGTCGGGAACAACCAAAACAACTGCAGTGAATCCGTGTTGTTGAAAATAGCTTAGAGAGGAGCCATCATCTACCATTGAAGGCGGGCAGCCAATCCAATACTGTATCGGATGCGTCGTTGCGCCTACTAATTGCTGCGCTCCCGGCGCGTTCGCTGCAAAAGGAGTACTAATCGCCGCGTTTGCGGTTGCAGCGGTCAGAGTGATCAAAACCGTGCCCAAAAGCAAAAGATATGAGAACTTCTTGAACCGCTGCGTCCAGCAGTGCATTCGGGCGCGCGTTTTTTTGCAAGACACTGACTTCTCCATGGTGCATCAACTGACGGAAGCAAGCCGCAACAACAACAGGTTTTGAGTTGTGGCCCCTAAATGGGCTTACAAATCTTCTTGCGATCGTACTTAATATTTGTTATTTGTTTTTTTCGTTTAGGACTCTCTGGAGCGAGTAACGCCTCAAATCTCGTTGATATTCGCTGCGGGACGAAAAGGAGAATGAAAACTGACCGACGCCATGTCCAACGTACATTTATAACGCGCTAGAGCTCCGGTGTACTTTCCGTACTTGTTATACGCTCGATCGCCGAATTTGCGGGCTTTCTGGCATATTTCAGATAAATAATTGAGAAGCCTAAAAACCACACGGGAAAAAGTATGTAGGCGGCGTAATCGTGTACCGCCCACAGGGCGTTAGCGCCGTAGTAGTATCCAGCTGCGAACAGCAACAGCAGCCTGATGAAGTTCTGGAGATAAGCGCCGACAACCCCGAAAATAAAAAGTCCCAGCAGAGCCTTATTTTGGGGTTTTCGGTCTATAAGCATGAGTCCAAAGATCGCCAGAAATATTGCTAGCGAGTCACTGCCTGCGCATCGCGTATCGACTTGCGCAACAATGCTGCTACCCAGTAAGCTGTTCACCGTGACGGTAATCCCGTCCAAAGTGATAGGGAGTCCGAAAAGTTGCAATGTTGATACGGAGAGGATAGCAGTTACTCTCGCAAAAGGGGTCGCTAGCGTGCTTTCTAGCAGCACTGGAAAACCAACGGCAATTCCGAATAATCCCAACAACATCAGGGGTATTTTTGACGCTTTTCCAAAGAAGAGCGTGACTTGAGCGACGATAACGAAGCCAGTGGAAAAAAGAATTGCTGGGAGCGAGTCTAAAAAGGCGGCGACGTAGTACATGAATCCTAAGGAGGCGCCGACAAGCATTGCGCCGAACAATAGCCATTTAGTATCAGTGGCGCCGCGGGCGTCCTCGAGAATATCGGTTCGTTTAATGTAAATCCACAGGATGCATAGAGCCAGAACTGCCCACAAATAGAACCCATTTTGTTTAAGTGTAGCGTAATCTAAGAGGAGCGTGCTGTTGCCAAATGCACTCCTAAATGTCCCAAAAGTCAAAGCGAGGCACGCAAACAGCAACCCTGCCTTTAGCATGGCGCTTTGATTCTGCCTGAGTAGCGAAGTATCCATCAGTTTATTTGCCTCGCAGAAATCGCATCAGAAACCTGCAACTTGATAGAACGACTTGCGTTAACGACAGCCTTAATACCAAATACGATTTGTGAAAACGTGTTAGATATACTTTTTTGTGGAACTGACGATGTCTAAAACCCCCGCCGCGATAAGAATTGACGTGGACAGCACACGAGATATCGCCCTCCTGCCTGAACTTCTCGACTTGTTGAAATGTCTTGGCATCAAAGGGACTTTTTTCGTCACCACAGGCCCCGACAGGCTCGCGCTCAATTTCCTCAAGCACCTCGCTCGTCCGCGAAGTTACGCGCAGTTCATCAAGTCGAGGCCGCTGAGATACGGGGCCTATAGTCTCAATGGTATCTTGCGCAGCGCGGAAGTCGAAGCTGCATCACCAGAGATTCTGCAAAGAGTCAAAGAAGATGGACACGAACTGGGACTACACGGGTACGACCACTTCACGTGGATTAGCAAATTGTCAATGATGGACGAGACAGCCATCAAACAGTCGATTAGCGCCGGCATAACGGCGCTCGAGGCGGTAACTAAGGCCGAAGCCAAGAGCTTCGCATCGCCAGGATTCACTGTCACAAGCGCCCTGCTTCGAGCTATAGATGCGTTTGATTTCGATTACTCGAGCGATTTCAAGAGCACCCGCCCTATACCTCCATTTTACCCCGAGACAGGTTCGGACATGAGCGGGGTCTTAGAAGTGCCCGTTTCGATGGATTCGATCGGTGAACTTTTCACGAAGGGGCTATCCGCAGACGAGATCAAAGCGAGAATATCTGCGTGCGCAGATGTTTGGCACAGCAACCGATTACCGTTCGTAGTATATGCTCACCCGGCGTACGAATTCGGCTGCCAGAAAGGCTTCTTCGCTTCGGTTCTACAAGATTTACACGACGACCCGCGCTTTGAGTTCTCAACGCTGGCTCAAATTGCCCGACAATGGAAGGTGCGCGTTTGAACTCGCTGAAGATTGCGCACATCTATGAGCTCGGTCCGCAGCCGGGAGGGGTATTGCTAGGGGGGATTGAAGTTGCACTGCTTGAGCTGTCGAAATCGCTAGCAAAACTCGGGCACGAAGTCACGATAGTGAGCGGGGCAAGCAGCAGAGCCACTGAGTTTCGCATTGAAGACGTGTCAGTCAAAAACGTTGAACTTGGAGGCTCTATGAAACGCACGTGGGATCCTACAAACCTAAGATTTGCCCGACAGGTCGCATTTCCGTTTGCTACGTTTGCTGCAGACCTCTCTGGGTTTGATATCTACCACGGCCATTTCTACACGTCAGGCGTGGCAGCAAACGTTTTGGCTCGAAAATATGGAGGAGCAGCGGTCAACACGCTTCACGGCTCCTACTATGACATCTGGCGTTACATAGAGCCCCCTGTCGTCGCCTCACTCTACAGATTTACAGAACGCGCGCTCGCCCCCACTCTTGCGCGAATGTCCAAGATCCAGATTCACACGGGCGCGTATTTCGCCAGCAGAGTCATTGACTGGGGCGCACCCGCCGACAAGGTGGTGACAATACATAACGGCTTCAACCCGCGCGCGTTTCACCCCGACGTTGTTCCTGCGGAATCCCTCTCTGACCAAACGGTTCTGTTTACCGCGCGAAGACTTGTCGAAAAGAACGGCGTGGACTATCTCATTTTGGCCATGCCGGACATCATCGCGCAACACGATGCCCAGCTTGTGATCGCCGGAGACGGGCCAGAGAAGCGTCACCTCGAAAGGCTTGTTGAGCAGCACGGCCTTCAAGACACCGTATCGTTCATCGGAGCGGTGCCGCACACAGAGTTGCCTCAGTACATTTCGGCATCGGATATCGTCGTGATCCCAAGCTTGATGGAAGCGTCTAGTCTCTTTTTGATAGAGTCAATGGCCTGTAAACGTCCGGTAGTCGCAACGAACGTAGGAGGAATTCCTGAGATATTGAATGACCGCTGCGGCGTGCTCGTGTGCCCACGAGACGTGTTTGCGCTGTCACAAGCTGTGAATCGGCTCATAGCTGATCAGAACCTACGAAACGATCTCGCAACAGAGGCTTACGCAGCCGTTAGAGGGGCCCTTACGTGGGACAACATCGCTCGGAGAACTGAAAAGGCGTACGCGAAGGCACTTCGCAGATGAGCAGCTAACGGTAGTAACCAGGGGCACTTGCTTTTCTGTATTCTACGCAGCGCTTGCACGAATCAAGCGGGAGTATTCCAAAGGCACCGCAGTGCACGTATTTAGTTGCTCCGTATTGCTCGTATCCCATGAACGCCAGACAATCTATGTCGGGTTCAGTTGTGCTGGTTCCTAAGCCCATACATCCCCGGCAAAAAATCGTTCTTACTATTATTATTATTACTTATAAGTTGGCGCTCATTTCGTAAGCAAAACAGCCGCTAGAGGTGGCTCGCAGCGGTCAGGCTCGGGCTATCGTAACGAATCCAGTGTGACCGACTCGTGTCGCAGGGCGAGTACCTCTCTTTCCAAACTGCATTTCCCGCTCAATCACCTCAAACGTCTTGATTTGAGTAAAGCGCGCAAGCGCCCTGCGTGCTTCAAAAGCCTGCTCATAGAACGGGGAGAAGGTTGCGATGAACCCACCAGGAGCCAAATATTCCTTTACCACTCCGATTGCTTTGACGATTTCGTACAAATCGAGTGTGATGACGTCGAACTCTACCTCTGAGGTCATTTCGAGCACGTCGCCTTCAACGATATCAATGTTCGTCAGTCCTGCGTGCCTCACATTCTGCGCAGCGCGCTTAGCAAAACCGCCGTTGATCTCGTACGAACTCACGTGTTCGGCGACGCTTCCCAAAAAGATCGCTGTGATTCCCGACCCTGTGCCCGCGTCAAGGACGATATCGTTATTGTTCAAACCCGTATGAGCGACTATGATGCCGATGTCCTTCGGCATCATGGGCGCGCCCGTCCGCTTCAAGTGACGAAAATAGTCAGGAGCGCGGGGTCTCAGCACCTTGAATTCCGTGCCCAGGTGTGTGGTAATTATGCTGCCATACTCCAGAGCTTGCAGAATCTCGAGGTTGATGACGCCAGCGTCGGTGTGAAGCTCTCCCTTGGATCTAACTAAGAACTGCCTTTCAGCGTTCGCGACAGAGACCAAAAGTGCGTTCTCTATCATATTTTGCGGCTACTGCCCCTTCAACTTGAGAATGGCATCAGCGAGATCTCCTCCGGAAGTCAGGAGGGCTTCTCGCGCAGCTTCCTCGCTGACTCCAGCCTGTTCTGTAACTATCTTGACGTCTTCGTCGTTCACTTTCGCACGCTCTGTCGGCTCCCCGGATATCTGATAGTTCTTGGTTCCTTGCGCCGTCATCACGGTCACCGTTGCGTCTTCGAAAATGAGTTCTTTATCAGAAAGCTGGATGATCACCCGCTCGACATTTTCCAACCCTTCGACGTCGATCCCCATTTGTTTCATCATCTGCTGTAGCTTTTTGGGACTCATTCCCCGCATACCTGGAATCATAGAATCACCCACGGTAATGACACGTTCAAAGGATTTTTACGTTATGGTGCAGAATTCGAAAAGTCATAAAGCAGTGTGAGTCTTCAATCCGTCTTACGGAACCCTTGCCTCGTTTTTACTGCCACTCCCTTGTTGAACGCACACATCTCTAGTGGGCTCAGGAGAGCCAGGCCCGTCGCTAGTAGCGCGTCGCGTTCGTCGACTAAGAGCACCTCGTCCTGCGCCCTCAAGTCAGGGTCAGCGCTTATCACGTGTTTTGCAAAGGCCGTTTTTCCCGCCCCGACGAACGACGCAGCTTCGGCGTTCACGATAACTCGCAGCTTCGGATACGAAAAACGTGCGTGGAGTCGACGTGCTCCTAATTCGCCTAACGTGAAAAGTCCGTCAGACGCACGCAATGTTGCGACTCTAATCCCGTCGTCGAGAACCTGACTGACCCTTCGTGTTCGCGACAGCGTGAAAGTGACCGTTTCTGGAAAGAGACTCTCTCCGGCACCAGACCCGAACTGGTAATCTGCAATGATCCGGACGCGTCGCAGCACAAGCGTTATATCTCTATGCTATGCATTTTAGGTTTATGCCTCTCGAGCCGTTATCTGCTGAAGAGATGCGGCGCATCGACGAAAACTGCGTTGGGCTCGGCATTTCCAAGCTGCAGCTTATGGAAAATGCTGGAAAGGCCGTTGCGGAACGCGTAAGGCACCTCTGCAAAGGTGGGCCTGATTCTTCAAAGACAATAGCTATCATCTGCGGTCTAGGGAACAACGGGGGCGACGGCTTCGTTGCGGCTCGACATCTTTCCCGCGAATTTGTAGTTCACGTGGTGTTACTCGGCCATAAGAAAGCCCTGAAGACTGAAGAAGCACGAAAGAATTGGAAGATTTTGGAACATTTAGATCATTCGGTGACGCTTTGTCAAGGCGCTTCAATTTTTGGCCCGGAAAGCCCTCTCACGAAGTTGGAAGGCTACGACTTTCTTGTCGACGCCATTCTTGGAACCGGGCTGGCAGGGCCCGTGCGCGAGCCAGAACGAACCGTCATTAACCTAATCAATCAAGCAAAAATCGAGAAACTGTCAGTCGATGTGCCAAGTGGCTATCGCACAGAGACTGCGGTCGCGTCAGATTATCTGGTCACCTTTCACGGCCTGAAAGCTGGCACACGATCAAAGGGAACCACAGTTTGCGATATTGGGATTCCGCTAGAAGCGGAACTATGCACTGGCCCGGGAGATTTGTTGCTGCAACGGCGCGCCGAGAGTCACAAGGGCGAAAATGGGCGGGTGTTGATTATTGGCGGTGGCCCTTATCCGGGCGCGCCGACGTTTGCTGCTATGGCGGCGATGAGAAGCGGCGTCGATATCGTGACCGTCGCCTCACCAAACGCTGAAATCATAGCAGGATTCAGTCCGAACCTCATAGTTCGAAAGATAGGCATCGACCGATTCACTACACGAGACGTCGAGAGTCTGATCGAACTAGTTGCCCAGCACGATTCCGTGGTGCTGGGTCCTGGTCTCGGTGCTGACGCAGACACGATCCGAGCTGCAAGTGCGCTAATAACTGCTTCTAACAACCTAACGCTCGACGCAGACGCACTCCGAGGCCTTGCAAGCTCAGAGTATGAAGAGGGCAAAATAGCTGTCACGCCACACCTTGGCGAGTTTGCAGCTCTCACGGGTGCCGTAGTTCCAAGCGCGCTTCAAGAAAGAATAGAGGCGGTAAAAGCTTTTTCACGAGATTGGAATGTAGTAACGCTGCTAAAAGGTCGCATCGATATCATCTCAGATGGCACGAAACATAGGCTCAACAAGACCGGTAACGCGGCGATGACGGTCGGGGGTACTGGCGACGTCCTAGCAGGGCTTGTCGGCGCTCTCTCAACGTCGCTAGACAAAATGCAAGCAGCTTCAGCAGCTGCTTACCTTAATGGCCGTGCTGGCGACTTGGCATATTCCCGCTTTGGATACAGCCTCTTGGCAACAGACGTTATTGACTGCATTGCAGACGTTTTGACCGGAAGATCACAATGATTGGCGCTCCGCCCCCTTTCGAGCCGCCATGTTCCGTGTACCAGCGAAGTGCATAATCCGAGTGGAATCAAGCGAAAAAGCAACCCGAAGAAGAGAGGGCAAACGAAACCTGTTGAAGTGACACCTCAGCGGCGGGGTGCGGCGCTCACTGCTAGGGATTTAAAGATGCCCACGCGTTCGCTCGTTTGATGCCAATGTAGGCCCACTGGTCGTAAATGCTGGAGTCATCCCGGTTGTCGATAACTTCGCCTTCGATGCCAAAGTCGAGCATCGTTTTGTAAATGAATGCGGCTTCTTCTTTCTTATGCACGGTAAACAGCAAAATCCCCTCACTAATGACCTCAGCGGCCTCTAACAATATCTTCTGCCAATCAGGTTTGTTGAACTCGTAAATGGACCCCAGCATAAAACCTGTGACGCACCTAAACTTGTGGTACTTCGCGATTTCATATTCCGCTAGCCGACGGGCGTCTATCACTAGCGTATTTTCTTTGGTAAGAGCCCCGTAGAATAGCCCCTCACAAACTGCGCATTTATCGTTATCTATCGCATATACGTTATAACCAAGCTCGCGGAGCGCGACGGTGGCCATGCCGTTCCCACAGCATACCTCCAGCATCTCTCCCGCGTTCAAATCGTAGGATAGCTCGATTTTAGTCTTAAATAGTAGCTGCAAGCGCTCCTGGCGCTCAGGCGAGTATGCTAGTACCTGAGATCGTCTTCCTCCGTAACATTGACAGGATTCACCGCTAACCAGCCGTTCGCACAAAAGTGCACATACTGCCGCGTGAAAATCGGGTGCCTCGATCACAAATGATCGCTTATTGTCGGATTTGACCCCCTGATGCAGCGCTCTTGCATACCTATCGAACTCTGAATCAAACCGGACTATGTCGGTCACTAACGTCCAAAAATCCTGCTTGAAGGCAATTCCGCGTATTTGGCCGTCACAGATAAACGAAACGATCCCGTCAATCGGTGAGTCGAGCATCTCTCGAAGAAGATACTTCGAGAAAGTAGTATCTCTCAGGCCGGCGTATGTGTCGTCGACGAGCAGTACGCTTGTCGCGTTAAGCAGCTGCTTCAGATCCATTTTAATGACTCTTGTGTGCGCTTCCGACCGCGTCTTCAAGTGTTATGCCTTTCCTGGCAACGTAACGGTCGATTCCGTCCGCCACACTCTTAAAGATCGACAGATCTCTGGCCACCGCCGACCCGATCTGAATGGCCTTCGCTCCAGCCATAATGAGCTCTAAGGCGTCCTCGTAATTGCTGACCCCCCCGACCCCGATAATAGGGATCCTAAGGGCTTCGTAGAGATCGTAAACACATTTCACCGCTACCGGCCTTATAGCACTGCCTGAAAGTCCGCCAAATGCGTTACCCAAGATAGGCCTTCCGCTTTCCACGTCGATCGCCATCCCCTTGACTGTGTTGATCGCCACCACAGCATCAGCTCCGCCTTTTTCCGCTGCGTGACCTATTTCCGTAATATCGGTCACGTTAGGGGTGAGCTTGACCCATACGGGGAGCTCGACCTGTTTTTTCACGGAACGCGTAATAGACTGGACCAGTGCGGGCTCTGCGCCAACTTCCATTCCGTACCCCCAGGCGTGGGGGCAGCTTAGGTTAAGCTCGAGAGCGTCGGCGAACCGGCAAAATGTTCCGGCTAACTCAACGAATTCGTCTGCGTTAGCGCCAAATATGCTGACGACTAGTGGTTTTCGTTCGGGTTCGGCAATCAGCTGCTCAAGTTCATCGGTAAACGCGAGTCCGGCGTTGGGTAATCCAAGAGCGTTGAGAAACCCGGACGAGGTCTCAACGAGGACGGGTCCGGGATGACCTTCGCGAGGCGTGAGTCCTACCGACTTCGTCACTACGCCCCCTGCACCGCACGTCATGACACGCCTTAGAGAAGATGCAGTAGATCCCATAATCCCTGCAGCGACCATCGTGGGATTACTAAGCGTCAGTTTGCCGATCCGGACATCCAATTGATCACTTCCGCCGACAAACTATAAGTTTGCCACAAGATATATAGAACCGTCTATCGGCAGTGTAAATAGAATGGGCCCCATCGCATCCGTTGCGAGACCGGCACAACTGACGGCGAGGCATGGCATACGTCAAAACTTGGTTTGGAGATATCGAACTGCACAACGACGAGATCGTCCGTTCGCAGGTCTTGAATGCAGATATCGACGCGATGGCACAGCGCTTACGGCGAGAGGACTTTCCCGATTTCAATAAGGGATGTAGAGGTCATCTCAGGGAGATTGCGATCGAACTTCAAGTTGTCGGCTCCCAGCGCGAATATGTTTCACTTCTTCGCGCCGTTACGATACAAAGTGCGAAGGAACGGATATTCACAGCGTTTGCCCTGCCCGAAGCGCGCATTATCCAGCTCATCGATGGTATCGACGACATTGATGAATCGATAAACTTGCTCTCTGAACGACTTTCGGAGTGGTGTTTGCTCGCGGCAGAGACAGCAATGCCAGAGGACCTACTGGAGGCTTTTGCCTCCTCACCTTCCGCACAGTCGCCGCTGGCGCAAGAATTTGCCGGTTCCATAAGCCGACTTTGCGAATTGAGACGGGAAACAGCAAGCGCCATCGAGCTTGAAATGCACACCATTGCCCCCAATCTCTCCACGCTCGCGGGCGAACTGCTCGGGGCGCGATTAATCGCGCGAGCAAGCGGCCTAGGATCACTCGCGAGAATGCCCGCTAGCAGGATTCAGGTGATGGGCGCTTCCAAGGCGCTATTCAAACATATAAAGTACGGCACAAAACCGCCCAAGCACGGAGTTATTTTTCAACATCCGCTCGTTCGCGGCAGTCACCCGAACATCAGAGGGAAGATTGCAAGAATCTTGGCTGCAAAAATAGCCATTGCGGCACGTTTAGACTTCTATTCAAAAAGGGCCTATCCTGAACTGTTAAGCCAAGTGGAGAAACGAGTTTTCCAACTGCAGACCGCAGAGCGCAACCCCGAACAACATGAAAATAAGACGCCATAAGGTCGCTGGAGTTTTTCTACTGGATAGGCAGTTAGCCACGAAAGGCGAAGCTCTATCCGGAGAGAAGACTTTCGACGGGTACCGCCTTTGGAATCCGCGACGGAGTAAGTTGGCAGCACTATTGATGAAGCAGGTGCAATTGCCTCTGGCGCCTGAGCAGATTGTGCTCTACTTAGGGGCCGCATCCGGGACTACTGTCTCGCACCTAGCCGACATTGTTTCACTCGTGTACGCGGTAGAGTTTGCGCCACGCGTGGCACGGGACCTTGTTCGTTTGTCCGAGCGCGTCGAGAATATCATCCCCTTGATTTCAGATGCTGCGCAACCTGACTACGGACCTGTTGTCGAACTTGTTGATCTACTATACCAGGACATTGCGCAGCCGAGACAAGCTGAAATCGCTGCGAAAAACGCCGAATTGTTCTTGAAACCACGCGGCCACGCTTGCGTCATAATAAAAGCACGAAGCATCGATGTCACGGCGAAACCTAAAACAGTCTATAAACGAGAAGTCAAGAAATTAGAAGAGCTATTCGACATTGAGTCCGTCTATGAGCTCGAACCGTTTTATAAAGCGCACGCAGCAGTCATTGCGCGTTTAACTTGAGAGCGCAAGGAATCATATAGCACGCAGATCGCCGCATGCAGTTTTTTCTTTTTGCCGCGTGGAATTCCAAACCAGCAAAACTTTTTAACGAATCACGTGAATGCTAGTTATAGTTCAACAACGAGGATAAAATGGCACGCAAACCAGCTAAGATGTACAGAAAGATTACCGGACCCGCCTACACCAGGAAGTATTATATGGGGGGGATCCCCGGAAGCAAGATTTCTCAGTACGACACCGGCAACCTAAGTGCCGATTTCAAGGTGGCGGTTTCACTCAGCGTTGATGAACCATGCCAAATACGACATACCGCACTCGAAGCCGCCAGGATCGCGGCGAACCGTTACCTGATGAAGTCGACGGGTAGACTGAATTTCAGGCTGAAGCTCCGCGT